>JBHIBM010000474.1:0-1533 GCA_046759085.1 Candidatus Zixiibacteriota bacterium | reverse complement strand
GATGAACGCCCAAATAGTAAGCGAGGGGGATGCGTACGATCGATCCCGGCATGGAAATGATCATCGGTGGTATGGTATCGCCGGCGCCGAGAAACGCACCCTCCAGGACGACCTCCAAGCCCATGAATATTTGAGAGAGGGCCAGAATCATGAGATACTGGCTGGCGATTGTTACGACCTCGGGATCGGAGATAAAAAAGGAAGTTATATACTTCGGCAACGTGAAGAAGACTATGGAGACAAAGGAAGTGAATAGAGACACCATTCCAACGGTTGTCCAGGCGCCCCGCTCAGCGCGACCGGTCTCTTTCGCCCCCAGGTTCTGTCCCACAATGGCGGAGACTGCCATTGCGAATCCGAAGCAGGTCATATACGAAACCGATTCCGCCCGCTGTCCCACGCCGAGGGCGGCGACGGCCTCGGTTCCGAAGGTCGCCGTAATTCTCGCGATGAAGAGATAAACCACCGAGAACAGAGTCCCGGAAAGTGACAGCGGCAACCCGATTTTCAGAATCTGAACCATCACTTCTCCCTGGGGGAAAAACTCTCCAGGGGACTTCAGTGGTAAGATGAATTCCCTCTTCTTCAGAAAATAGATTATGATCAGGGCGCCGAGGAGGTATGAGAGAAGTGTTGCAGTCGCTGCTCCAGCAGTTCCCATCTCTGGGAAAGGTCCGATCCCGAAAATCAAGAAAGGGTCAAGGAGAATGTTGCCCCCGACCGCAATTAAAGTCACCAGCATCGGAGTCTTGGTGTCACCAGAGGCCTTGAAGATTGCGAATAACACTTCCCAGAAGAAGATGAAAGGCGTCGCCAGGAAGATGATCCGCAGATAGGTCGTTCCTAGCTTGCTCACCAGAGCTTCGGTTCCCAAAAGCTGGAATATCTTGGGAGAGACGTAAAGACCGAGAAGTGCTATCACTATCGAAGCTGAAAGGGAGAAAACTATCGCCTGTCCGGACACGGTAGAGGCTTTCTCGCCTTCGCCAGCACCGATATATCTGGAGACCACTGCCAAGGCGCCGTCGGCGACCACCGCACCCAGACATCTGATTATCCAGTACACGTATCCGGCAGTGATTACGGCGGCGAGGGCCGCGGCTCCTAATTTCCCCACCCAGAAGGCATCGGTGATGTTCAAGGCCGTCACCGAAAAGAGGGAGGTTATCGCTGGCCAAGCCAGGGCCAGGATGTGCTTGGGGATACTTCCAGCGGTTAGGTCTCTACCGATGCTTTTCACGACTCTCTCTGTTTTCCTCGGCCAATATAGGTTAGGAAACTTTAAGGTTTTCTGTCAGGAAATCAAGCACAAATTTGCCAATGGCCGATGGCCATTGGTGAATGGTGATGGGCGTCTCGACGTTTGACCGGGAAGCTCGAGAATTACAGTCAGCCATCGCATGAGACCGTTCCTAAATCAGCATCAGAAATCTGACGAAACGATTCAGGCGACAGAGGGAATTTGCTCCTCTTTTTACTGTTGACATTGGACGTTATTTGCATATATTTGCAAATCGTTAAATTTGATTGGTC
>JBHIBM010000473.1:0-1538 GCA_046759085.1 Candidatus Zixiibacteriota bacterium | reverse complement strand
ATCTGCGGGATAAGTGCCATTGGACAAGAAGCTTTCTCCGTTGTCGTATTGCCCGTTTCCATTGTTGTCTAATATTAGGTTGACCTCCGTGATGTCTTTTGTATCGTTGCCTGTGCCAGCTGCCTGCAGCGTGACTGAGCTCACGTTAAAGTCCTCCGCCCGTGCCTCCAGCTTCAGTTGTAGCATTTCGTTGTATGAGTCAGGTTCACCAGTAGAGTTCCAATAGTGATCTTCGGGGGTTTCAGGACCTTCGCTGGCGATGAGGCTTCCAACCGTGGTTTTGACGCCTGAGGATATAGGCAGTCCCTGCACTGTTATGGGGTTCCCGCTTGTCTGTCCGTGGGCCGCTATGTTCGTAACGTTGAACATGAAGGTTTCACCAGCGTCGCTTGTTCCGGTCATTTGGTAGACTATTATGAAGCTGTGGGTCTCTCCTTTGGGTATGACGTGGGAGTCCTGTAAGGTAAGTGATCCATTATCAGATGGATATGTTCCATTAGCCAGAAACTCTTCGCCAAGGTCATATAGTCCGTTGCTGTTGCTGTCCAAGATCAAGTTCACTTCTGCTACGTCCTCTGCATCGTTCGCTGTGCCACCTGCCTGAAGTGTGAAGGAGGTTACGTTCACCGGCTCACCGACGGCGGTAATGTTGATTTGCAGCATCTCGTTATATGGGTCGGCTTCAGGGTCAAAGTACCATCCGTGGTCGGGGGGGCTTTTGCCACCCTTTTCAGCAGTTGAACTGCTTTCAACGGTGAACTCTACATCATCGAAGTAAACTTCTCCAAAGGCTGTGGGGTCATCAACCCAAAGTTTAAGCCTTATTTCAGCTGTATCAGTCGCTACCGGTGCGGTACCTTTAACACTTAGCTGAACCCAATCTGGAGTTCCTCCGACAACGTCTAGCGACCACATCTCACCAATGTTCCCTCCCAAGCTATCGTACCATCGCACACCAATCACGACATGAGAATTAGGACTAGCACCTGTGACGAAAGCCCAAGCTGAGAGTTTGTAGTCGACATCCCCGTATACTGGCTGAACCGCTCCCTGATACCAGACACCCTCATCTTCGGGGCGCTCTGGACCCATTATATCAATCCCCACCGATTGGTCGCCTGTGTGTGGCCAAAAGGTCGGATAGAACCCAAAGAAATCTGGAGTGGCGTCTGTGGTGTTGTAGAACGTCCAGGATAATGGCGTAACGCCGTCGTTCTCAAAGCCAGAGTTTAGCACTGTGGGATTCGCAGCGACGACCACGTAGATCATTCCAAGTAAGATTGTAAACGTTAAAAACAAGGCGAGTATAGTTGATATTCTCAGTTTCCAACTCTTGGACAAACATCTGCCCTCCATTTAAAGCTGATTTAAACATTATCGCCCCGTTATACATATGAAACTTTCTGTCCACGAACACAAACCCGTGCTCTTGGGGCCCTGGTTCAAATCCGGGCAGCCCCACCAACTAGCCCTCTTATAGGAGCATCTTCAGTAAATCAGCTTTTGTCACAATGCCGGTAACCTTCCCTTTTTTCGAC
>JBHIBM010000472.1:0-1547 GCA_046759085.1 Candidatus Zixiibacteriota bacterium | reverse complement strand
GGATGACAACATTGTATCAGATCCCTGCCCAAGTAGCTAACTGAAAAACTCGTATGAATAATACGAAAGAGCCGCTTCCTTTTCTATCGTCGCCTTTGATTTGCGGGTTCTCGCTTTTGCTCTTGCCACAAAACGGGCGACAGCGAGCTTGGGCTTAACCTTCGCCGGCGCTTTTTTCGGAATTGCTTCGGACTCTGCCCAGCATTCAGCGCAGAGTCTCACCACCTTGCCCTTGATTCTCGAACGCCCACCTGAATACCAATAATTCGGCCGCCAACTTTGGGAGCTATAAGAACCGATATGTTTTCACCTTCCATGACAATCTGGTTCGTACCTGATTTTAGCTTATCATTCTCAAATACGTTAGTCATCTCTGAACCTCTTAATCTGAGTATAAAAGCTCTCGAACCTGGGCAACCCTGTGCCTGCCACAGCCTCGCAGAGGAAAGTATAGGTCATCATGGGTGAGATCCGCATCAGGTTCCGAGCCAGTTTTACTTGCTCAGCGTTGCATGTTTTGACCTTTTCAGACACGCTCTAAGTCCTGACAAATGCTGCTGAACTGCTCCAGAGCAGATTCAAGATTTTCTACTATCTCAAGGGCAAGGACATCTGGCTCCGGTAGATTTTCCGAATCTTCCAAGCTTTCATCCTTTAACCAGAATATATCGAGGCTCGCCTTATCTCTCTGTATGAGTTCATCATAGCCGAAGGACCTGAATCTTTCTGTTTCCCTTCTATCGAAAAGGTTTTCCGGATTGTAGCATTTGATAAAGTCCTCGAGGTCTTCATATCGCAGGGGGTTTGTTTTAAGCGTGAAGTGCTGGTTGGTTCTCAAGTCGTATATCCACAGCTTCTCCGTCCAGGGCTTCTCACTGGCTTCTTTTCTGTCAAAGAAGAGCACGTTCGCCTTTACGCCCTGTGCATAAAATACGCCGGTGGGAAGCCTGAGCAGCGTGTGCGCATTACATTCATGAAGCAGTTTTCTTCTTATCGTCTCGCCGGCGCCGCCCTCAAAGAGGACATTGTCAGGGACTACGATGGCCGCCTTTCCGTTGATCTCCAGCAGCGTCTTTACGTGCTGGAGGAAGTTCAACTGTTTGTTGGAGGTCGTCGCCCAGAAGTCCTGCCGTTCATAGATCAGAGATTGTTTATCCGCCTTCCCTTCTCCGTCTACTATAGTGATGCTGCTTTTCTTGCCGAAGGGTGGATTGGTGAGCACCATATTAAAACGCTTCCCCGGATCGGCTATGAGACTGTCGCCCACCTCAATCGGGCTATCATCGCCTCCGATGCCGTGCAGATACAGGTTCATCACACACAATCTTACGACGTTGGGGACGATGTCCTTCCCGCTGAATGTGCTAAATTTGAGGACCTTTTTCTGATCCTTATCAAGGGGATAGTTTCTTGATATGTAGTCATGAGCGACGAGCAAAAAGCCACCCGTCCCGCAGGCCGGGTCATAAACAGTCATCTCGGGCTCGGGTCTCATCACCTCAACTATGGCTTTAATGAGGGGTCTGGGAGTGAAGTATTGTCCTGCG
>JBHIBM010000471.1:0-1553 GCA_046759085.1 Candidatus Zixiibacteriota bacterium | reverse complement strand
GAAGGCGATTAGAAAATCGGCGACTTTCTTGGAGGAGTGGCATCAGCAGCGGCTAGTCTCGATTAATAGTCGTCATCGGGAGGCTCTCCTGAGAGCGAAAGAGAGCCTTCTCTGTGCAGAAAGGGGGTTAGCTGGGCGGTTGTCTTCGGAGTTTGTCGCTGCGGAGGTCCGCTCCACTCTCAGGCATCTGGGAGAGATCGTGGGGGAGACCGTTGAGGAGGAGATACTGAGCAGAATCTTCGAGAAGTTTTGCATCGGCAAGTGATCGTCTGAAAAGAATAGCGGTCACAGTTTGGATAGCTTAGCGCGTGGTTCCGCGATTGCAGTTGTGAAGCCAGTCAGATTCATCGTCGTTGGCGGATTCTTGGGCGCCGGCAAGACCAGCTTGCTGTGCCGGTTGGCGGAGCGTTACGTTGAGCTTGGGGAAAAGGTGGGTTTCATCACCAACGACCAGGCCGACAACTTGGTCGATACCAAGCTGGTCGAACTGCGCGGCTTTCAAGCCAAAGAGATTCCGGGCGGCTGTTTCTGTTGCCGTTTCGATGATTTAGTTGTAGCTGCGGAGGAGTTTGTAGACCAGACCGAGTTGGAGATCTTGCTGGGTGAGCCGCTGGGGAGTTGCGCAGACCTGGCGGCGACGGTTATTCAGCCGCTGAGGAGGATGTATAAGGATCTCTTCGAGCTCGCCCCTTTCTCGGTGGCCGTCGATCCCTCGGGTCTGGAAGATATGCTCCTGAGGGAGGGGCGAGGGAGGCTCCGGACTGTTCTTTCCTACCTCACTGAGATATTCATCCTGAAAAGAAAAAAACCGAGATTCCCGACCTCCATCGCCTACCTCTTCGCCAAACAGATGGAGGAGGCGGACATCATCGTTCTCAACAAGGTCGACCTTCTCTCCGATACGGACAGACAACGGATGCTGGCGTTTTTAAAGGAGCGATTTACCGATGCCGTAGTCGTTTTAGTCTCTGCCCGCACCGGTGAGGGTGTGGACCGTTGGCTGGATGTCCTGAAGCAAGACCTCTCTGCAGGGAGAGAGCCTCTGGAGATTGATTACGATCGCTATGCCGAGGCGGAGGCAGAACTCGGTTGGCTCAATGCCACCTTCAAGGTATCACAAAAGAATGGATTCGAGGCCGGCGTCCTCTTACAAGAGCTGACCCTTGATCTTCGAGAGCGTTTCTCACTCCAGAAAGCCCAGATCGCCCACCTGAAAATGTTTCTCGGCTCTGCGGGGAGAGGCGTCTCGATCAGTTTAGTCCGAAATGAGGCTGAACCGGAGCTCAGCGAAGAGGAAAAGGACACAATTCATGAGGCTACCTTAACGATCAATGGGCGTGTCCACTTATCACCGGACCTGCTGCGCCAGGCAGTCACTGGAGGCATGGAAGCGGTCACTCGTAAGCTGGGAATCAATTACAGCATAGAACAGTTGAGCAGCTTCCGGCCCGCATATCCAACTCCTAAATATCGTTACAACACGACGGCAGAGGAATAAGAGCGGGAGAATCTGTAGCGGGCGGACTTTGTCCGCCCGGAAGTTGGCGGTTCTA
>JBHIBM010000470.1:0-1573 GCA_046759085.1 Candidatus Zixiibacteriota bacterium | reverse complement strand
ACCGGAACGTAAATCAACTTCCAGTTGCCCTTGATGACTGCCCGCAGTTTGAGCTCGATCTGTTCCCGGAGAGAGGCCTCCATCCCGTAGCGGGTATCCACAGCGAATTTCGCCGCCACAGTTCTCAGAGGATTGACCCCGCCCCTCTCTATCTCGTCGAAGAGCTTGGGGTCGAACGACCAGGGGATTCCGGTCTGAGAGTACACTACGGGGAGGTAGTCTTTTCTCCCCTCCCTTATCACGGGCATGAGTGAAACCCCATCAATCCCCCCTGGGAAGGTCTCCTGGTTTAAGTCCATGAAGTCCAGGATCGTGGGCATAATATTCAAGTTGCTGACCGGATCTTTGACGACTCCGGTGTAACGACGGTCAGGGAACCTTATCACCAGCGGCACCGCGACGCTAGCGTTGTACACCAAACGTTCGTGTCCAACGTAGTAGTAATGGTCCCCCAGGCTTTCACCGTGGTCGGAGGAGAAAACGATCAAGGTCTTGGAGAGCAGGTTCATATCCTCAAGAGCCCTAAGCAGGCGACCGATCTCGTAATCGTTATACAAGATCTCTCCATCGTAGAGACCCCTTATCTTCTCCACCACCTCCGGTGTGGGAGGCAGGTTAGCCTCGTATCTTCTTTGATGGCTCATGGTGAAGTTGTTCCTGCCCAGCCTCTTTTCCTTCTTACAGAATCTGCCATCATAACCCCAAGGAGGAGCATAAGGAAAATGAGGGTCTAGATAGTGCACCCAGCAGAAAAATTTCCGGTCCTTGTTTCTCTTGAGGAATCTGATCGCTAAATCAGTGGTATAATAAGCATCTCCACCAGGATAGAGGAACAACCCTTCACCGAAAAACTTGGAAATTCTGTTAAACAGTGCCAGCCCGGGAAGGTGGTGTTTGAACCTGGTCAAATAGTATGATTTTCCGTAATAGTCAAATCCCTGGTCATACTTTTTTTCGGGTTTTAAGAGTCTGTTAGCAACGATTGCCCCAGTGGCATATCCATGTCTTTTGAATACCTCTGCGAGGGTCAAGTTTGTATCTGCCAAGGCGTAAACGGAGTTGTTGCGAACTCCGTGATGCATCGGGTGCTTGCCGGTTATGACCGAGGCTAAGGAAGGAAGGGTGTGAGAAGTGGTGGAATAGGCATTCTCAAAGACTACCCCCTCCTGGGAAAATCTGTCTAAGATCGGAGAGGTCTTGCGGAAGTAACCGTGGTAGGAGAGATGGTCCTTCCGCAGAGTGTCCACCGTCAATAGAAGAACGTTGTAATCTCCACTGCTCGAAGTGGTAGCTGGGCTAGATTGAACCCTCACAAGAAAAACCAAAACCATAACAACAACTGTTGCAATCCCCGTCAATAATAACCTGGAGCTGGGGCGGAGCCTCTCCAGAATTAGAAAAGCGGCCTTGGAGATGAGGTAATAGATCCCGAAAGCTACCAGAGCTAAAATCAGCCAGGACGCAAGAAAGCCGAAGCTTCTGGTTTCGGGGAAAAGACCGCTGTGGACCAGCTGGTGAGTTTGGATGATTAACCCGAAAATCAAGAACAGAGCCAGATAAAAATGGACGGTTC
>JBHIBM010000469.1:0-1579 GCA_046759085.1 Candidatus Zixiibacteriota bacterium | reverse complement strand
CTGAGGCCAGCAATGTCAGTCTGAACGTTTATGACATTACTGGTCGTCTGGTGGTCACACTGCTTGACGGTCACAAGGATGCCGGCAGCCACATGGTGGCTTGGGACGCTTCCAGCATCGCCAGTGGCGTCTATTTCTACAAGCTCGTCGCTGGTGAATACACTGCCACCAAGTCTATGAACTTGCTGAAATAGGGCAGGACATGGCTTGTGGTAAGAAGTCCCACGAGAGTGCAGGGGCGGGAGTGAAACTTCCGCCCCTATTTTTTTCTCCCGGGGTTCAACCTTGCAGGATTCAACCGCCGTGTGTGGAAAGCTAAAGCTTTCCCCTACAACTTAGGCCTGGGCGGTACTGAATTAGTCTACCTTATAGAGAATTCCCCATCTCTTGGAATCGTAAACGGTAGTATCTTGGCTGGTGACGGTGGATAGGGAAATAATGTCAACAGTTAAGTGATAATAGCCCGCGCTCTGGGGAGTGCTGAAGCTGCCGCGAAAGGTCTTCTCCCCTATGGGATACATCTCTTGTTTCGTCAAGTCCTCAGAGCCATCATAGTGCATGTAAACGATGTCAGCCGAATCGCCACAGGTGGCATTCAGATTAACCGACTCTCCAAGAGAAAGCTCGGGGACCTCATTTATGCTTCGGGCGCTTCGAATCTGTGATCCCGTCAGAGTCAGCTGGCCAACGCTCAAAGCCTGGAGAGTGGCGGAGGAGAGATAACGACTTGAAACCTCAGAATGGATCTCCACTCCGGAGATGTCTGTCAATATCCATCCTTTTCGAGGGTCTTTGTCCTCTCCCCATTTTTCGAATTTGGCCCGAATCGTAGCGAGTTCCTTGAGCGGTTTCTTCACCCGCACCCTTGCGGGCGGAGTGTATGAGGTGTCTTCAATAACAAGGTGGAAGTAACCGAGCATGCTGTCTAAGACCGCCACCTCCGCCAGGGGAATTTCGTGCGGGGTTCCCTCATAGAAGAAGCTGACAGCTATCCGACGCCCAACCCTGTCGATCTCTCTCCAGTAAGCAGTGGAGAGAGAGGTGGTGTCCGGCACCGTGAGGTCGATTATCTGGGTGTCGAAGATGTCGGGCAGATCCTCGGTAATCGTATCGACGATGGCATCCCGGTCGGGATAGAAGGGAAAGGTGGGCTTCTTGGGACATCCAGATAGAGCCAGACTTATCGACACCAGGGTCAGGCAAACGAAAAACCTCTTTGTCAACTTGAGTCTCCCAGGTTCTTCAACCAAGTACCGTATCCTCGTTAACTAACGTCTGCTGCCCACCCGCTTCTTCAACTCTTTGATCTCATCTCTGAAGGCTGCCGCTTTCTCAAACTCCAGGCTCTTGGCGGCCTGCTTCATAGCCCTCTGCAAGGCTCTCAGGCGCTCCTCTGACTCCAGTTTCTCGAAGAGATCAAGTTTCTCCTTCTTCTCATAGGTAGCAGTCCGGGAGTCGGCGAAGGCGGTGGTCTTTAAGATCTCCTCTTTAGTCTTATAGATTGTCTCCGGAACAATCCCGTGCTTGCGATTGTATTCCTCCTGGATTTTCCTCCGGCGATTGGTTTCTGCGATCGCCT
>JBHIBM010000468.1:0-1580 GCA_046759085.1 Candidatus Zixiibacteriota bacterium | reverse complement strand
AAGCTGTTGGAGGTCGCATAACCGTTTCTTTGGTGGCGACAACCTGTAAAGTTTTCGCCGGATAAGGCAAGGACGATAAAGAGGGTGAACGGGAGGGGACTTGTGCCCCTCCTTCTTTACAGCCTCTTCGCGGAGGGTCACAAAAGCCCTCCCTACTGATTGCTAATATGTTTCCCGTAGACAACGCTCACATTCATTAAGACTATCCTTGACAATTATACCTCATAGCAGTAATATTGATAATAACCGGGATAAAAATACTTCTCAAAGTGAAAAAATGCGAATTCGCGTGGATAAAGAGAGCGATGCTTTGCACTTGCGGATAAGTGAAGACAAGGTAATCGAGAGCGAGGAGATCGCTCCCGGAATCATCATCGACTACGGCAAAAACGGTAAAATCTTGGGACTCGAAATTATTGGCTTGAAAGAGAAATTCTCAACATCGGAAGTCAGCAAGGTAGAAGTTGATCTGCCCACCTAAGGCCGCCGCACCAAATCCCCGCCGCCGTTAATGGTTCATGGTTAATGGTTAATGGCCTCCCCCGCCCAGGTTAGAGCTGTTGGGTTGTTAAATATGAGAATTTCTGACACGCCTGATAGGAGTTAGACAGCATTCAGCTCGTTGATTTCCAGCGGCGGTGCGGCCAGAACCACTGGTCGGGATGTTCTCTGATAATTCCCTCTAATTTGGAGGTATAAGCCTGGGTCAGGTTTTCGATATCCTTTTCCTTATCACCGCTGGGTTCAAGATTGAAAGGCGGATAGACAACGATATGATGTCTATACTTCCCCCTACGAATCATAAAGCCGGTGAATAAAGGACAACCCGCTTTAAGGGCGAACGCCGCCGGTCCTTTCGGGGTGGAAGCGGGTCGCCCGAAGAAACTGACAATGGCCCCATCGCTTCCAGCATCCTGGTCTGAGAGCATCGCCACGAAGCGGTTATTCTTCAGCGACTTCAAAATCCCCTTCGCCGCCGTTCCCATCTTTATTATCCCGATCCCCATCCTCTGGCGCTGCTTGTTCATCAGGTTGTCAACTCTCAGGTTGTGTTGCTCTCCGACCAGGAAGTCAATCGGGTAACCTCTTTTGGCCAGATAAGCCCCGGCCAGCTCCCAGCTCCCGAAATGTCCGGTGACCCAAATAGCCCCCTTCCGCTTTTTTTGGACCTCATCAAAATATCCAAAACCTTCCTCCGTGATTATCCCCTTCATCCGGTCGAGGCTCAATTTGTCGTATAAAGCATATTCCACCACCGAGCGACCGAAGTTGCAATAGGCATCGAGTCCAATTTTCTGCAACTCTTCTTCCGAGTATTTGTCGCCGAAAGAGTCCCGGAGGTTTCTCAGGGTTACCTCTCTGCGAATTCCGATGACTTTGTAAGTGACATATCCCAGGAAAGCGCCAAGGGAGATCGCCAACCTGTAGGGAACCCGCCTGAAGAGGAAAATCACGCTGACAGTGAATACATACTCAATCAGATGCTTAATTCTTCTTATCATCATACGGGAATTCCCGACCTAATCGCTCCATCCTTTCCCACTCTTTGAGCCTCTTACGGTCCTGCAATTTCTTCCAGA
>JBHIBM010000467.1:0-1581 GCA_046759085.1 Candidatus Zixiibacteriota bacterium | reverse complement strand
GCTTTGAGGCTCAAAGAAACCGGAAGCTCACTGGGGTCGTCATCTAGATCCATTACATATTGGGAGTAATATATATCTCCGGCTCCAAACCCGCCGGGTCGGTCGGCCCAAAAGTACAAGGTTGTCCCATCGTCAGAAATAAACGGAAACTGTGGCGGGTGGTCATTTATGATCTCGGGCAGTCTGATTGGCTCATTCCAGCAGTTATCTCCGGTATCATATTTGGTGGAATAGAATATTTGCGTGCCGATATGCGACAGGTATCTGGTGAAATATATGGTATTTCCGTCGGCACTTATATCTGGGTCGCCTTCAGTCCAGTTCTCGATTAGGCGCCCCAGGTACGTGAGCTTTGCCCAGTTCTCACCGTTCCAAGTCGCCACCGTAAGTGGTCCTAAGGGGCCTCCATTCTGATAATAGATTTTTCTGTTGTCTCCGGTGAGGCTCATTGACCATTCGGTATTAACCGAATTCAGGGGAGTATCGCAAACCGCAGGCTCCCCCCACTCTCCGGTGAGTGTATCATGGTCAACGTACCAGAGGTCATGCCAGCCCATACTCCCGGCCCGGTCACTTGCGACGTCTAGTCTCGTTCTGTCCCGAGTGAAGAACGGGGCCTTGTCAGAGGCGTTTGAATTAATAGGATTTGGCAAACGCTGGGCGTTTGTCCAGCCGGTGTCTGTCATTTCGGAGAAGTAAATGTCCTTCAACCCTCCGGTTCCAGCTCGCGATAAGAAGAAGAACTTTCCATCTGTTGAGATACACGGGTCGGCGTCCACGTCGGCGGAATTAATCTTCGGCCCCATATTCACAGGCTCGCCCCAGCCAGCAAAAGCCTCTGCCGCAAGCAAGAGGAAAACCACTAAGGCTATTTTGCTGAGTTTATTCATTTCTCGTGCCAAGACTGCAGGCCCCATGGTGTTACCCTGAGTTGTCTTTTCTTGTATTTTCCCTCCTTTTTAAGTAAAGTAATCTGGCCGGGTTTGTCAAGAGAAAAATGCAGTGGCGGTCTGGCTGCCAAGGCCCGATTCCGGGATACTCGCTGGATGGTGCGGACGGTTGTATGATTTTTTCCCAAAAAAGCTTGACAAAACTGATTAGTTTTTTATCATAGATAGGAACTAAAACTGCTGCTTTCAGTTTCTTCGAGAGTGAATCACAACTCTCCGAAAGTGCGTCCTAATTTTAGATTTTGACTTTCCGAAGATACCTTTGAGAGTAGAAAGCTGTATTCACAGGAGATGATATGAAGATCGTTCTAATGTATCCTCGCTACAGGAGGAGGATGTGGAATGGGGTGGCTGAGCCCTTGGGGATATGTTACATCGCCTCCGCTCTCCGCGATGTCGGTTATGATCCTCTGTTTGTCGATCTCACCTTCGTCAAAGACTTAAGCGAGATCGACGAGAGGATAAAGGACGCCGACATCATCGGGATCAGCAGCTCCTCTATTCTCTTCGGGAGGACTAAAGAGGTGGTAGTTCCCTATCTGAGATCCAAGAATCCCAGGGCGACCTACCTCATCGGGGGACCCCACGCCACCTTCTGGCCGGAGGATGCCTTAGACGGCGGGTTCGACTA
>JBHIBM010000466.1:0-1590 GCA_046759085.1 Candidatus Zixiibacteriota bacterium | reverse complement strand
CGGAATAGGTTCTTCCTCATGACTCCGGATAACTCTTTACGTGCATCGGAGGGCTACCAGAGATGAAGTGCCCGAAGTGCCAGACCGAAAACCTCGAGAACAAGAGGTTTTGTCGCGAGTGCGGCGCAGAGCTTTCCAAGATCTGCCCTCAGTGTGACTGTAAAGGCCTTCCCGGGGATAAATTCTGTGGTGAATGTGGGAAAAAGTTTGAGGAGAGGGGAGAAATTAAAGGGCCATTTCCGGCAATTGGTGGTGAGCGAAAACAAGTCACAGTACTTTCATCTGACCTGTCCGGATATACCGCCATCTCGGAAAGGCTCGACCCCGAAGAGGTCAAGGAAATCATGAGTCGGATCTTCGGGGAGATCGCCCAGGTGGTGACTAAATACGAGGGGTTCATCGAGAGATTTATCGGTGATGCGGTCCTGGCTCTTTTCGGTGTACCGAAGGCCCACGAAGATGATTCGGTCAGAGCCATCAAGGCTGCAAGAGAGATACACGATTTGGTCGAAGCCATGAGTCCACAGCTTGAAGAGAGGGTTGGGCGGTCTTTATCGATGCACACAGGCATCAATACAGGCCTTGTTGTGACGGATGAAGTGATCCTGGAGAAGGGAACACAAGGGATTATAGGGGATGCCATCAACGTTGCCTCCAGGCTGACAGGTCTTGCCAGGCCGGGTGAAATCCTCGTCGGTACGGAGACCTATCGCCATGCTGAGGGCTACTTTGCTTTTGAAGGCTTGGAACCAACCAAGGTCAAGGGCAAGACGGAGCCAGTCCAGATTTATAGAGTTCTATCCCCAAGGGAAAAACCAAGGAGGACTCACCGTCTCCACGGTCTGAGGGCTGATCTCATCGGGAGGAAGGTGGAGATGGCCCAACTTGAAAAGGCAATCGAACAGCTCCGGGAGGGTAAGGGAACGATTTTATCTATTTGCGGTGATGCGGGTACGGGAAAGAGCAGGCTTGTTGAAGAATTCAAGGCCACTTTGGATCTCGAGGAGATTCAGTGGCGAGAGGGACACGCCTATGCCTATTCTCAGAACATCCCCTATTTCCCATTGATCGATCTCCTGAATCGGGCCTTGCAAATTGAAGAAGGTGATTCTCCAGAAAAAGTGAGGGAGAAAATCGAATCGGGCATCGAGCGTTTGATTGAGAAGAAAGAGGATATTCTCCCCTATGTAGGGAGTCTCTATGCTCTCAGCTACCCCGAGGTAGAGGGTGTAAGTCCCGAGTTCTGGAAAGCCCGTCTCCAAGCTGCAATGCAAGCGATTCTTGCAGCCCTGACCCAGAAAGCACCAACAGTCATCTGCCTGGAGGACCTTCACTGGACGGATCCCTCCTTTTTAGACCTCCTCCGTTTCATCTTATCAGAGGTCAGGTGTCCCGCCATCTTCCTCTGTGTGTATAGACCTCCGTTCAGTCTCTTCACCAGCCATGAGCTCAGCGGCATGGGAAAGCTTTACCAGGAGATTCGACTCCAGGATCTCTCCCCTTCGGAAGCCCAGGACATGATGGAATCTCTTCTAAAGACCAAGATCATCCCCCTCGAGTTGCGGCGGTTCATTCAGGAAAAGGTGGAGG
>JBHIBM010000465.1:0-1593 GCA_046759085.1 Candidatus Zixiibacteriota bacterium | reverse complement strand
TTTCAGAAACAGCGTCCCCTGTCTTTTCAGATACTAATGCTTTGGCTCTTTTCTGCTTAGCTTGTTTTTTCCCTGGCAACTTTCTTCAATTTCTCATTGGCGAAGATAGCAACCTCAACACGTCGATTCTGAGCTCTACCTTCCGGAATTTCATTGCTTGCAATCGGTTGGGATTCTCCGTATCCCACCGTGGTAAAGCGAGTAGGATTCACATTTTGGGTCGCCAGGTAGCTGGCCACAGCTTGAGCTCGTTTTCTTGACAACTCAAGGTTATACTCTTCTGGACCTGTCGAATCGGTGTGCCCTCCAAGCAGGATATTCGTATCGGCATATTTGTTGAGGATCGTCGAAAGTTCACTGAGTTCTCCCTTATATTGATCCTTCAAGACAGCTCGATCGACGTCAAACATGATTCCTGAGCTGAAGGTGATTTTAATCCCCTCTCCGACTCGCTCAACGCGGGCACCCGCGATATCTCTTTCGATCTCAGCGGCCTGCTTATCCATATAGTTTCCGATGAAAGCCCCCGCAGCCCCCCCTATGGCTGCACCGATCAATACCCCCGCAACAGTACTGCCAGCTGCGTGACCGATGATGCCTCCCACAACCCCTCCAGCACCGGCTCCGATTGCCGCTCCTTTGTGCATGCGGCTCCACTCGGCACAGCCCATATTCATCACCACGAGTGAAACTAACAGAAAAAGGATGAGGATCTTTTTCATGGCGGCCCTCCCAAAAATAGACGTTGAATAGTCAGATTACAGGGTACAAGCAGTGAACCCTAAGGTCAAGGCTCTGGTGCACACAATCGAGCATTTACGCTGAGCAAACTGCCAAATGAACCGGAAGGGGGCGTTATCGAAAACTGTTACTTTAGCCTCTGTGGGTGCAGCTTTAGAACGGGCAGGTCGATACCTCGAATTTAGAATATAATCACATGGTAAAGAGATCCACGGGCATCTCATTTAGGTTGAAGAGGTATACATGCTTCTTATCATAGACCATATCCGTGTCGCCCATTAACCCGGGAAACGACGCGAGAGAAGGCTCCCACAAAGTGAGTTCGCGGCTTTCGGGTCATACCGATTAAATCCTAACCGCTCGGTCCAATGTCAATACCTATTTACTTGTGCCTGACCCCCTTCTCTTGTATCTCATCGAAAAAAACCTCCATAAGCCCTCGATGAACAGAGGCTTTTTTCTCTCTCTCGGCTTGTATCTCAAACTGAGATCGCACTTGCTGTCTGCTCTTGGCCCTCCATTGCCCCTGATAACCAGGATGCTTCTGCCTCCATTGCTTCACATACTCATAGCGGCCATGCCAGTATCCGGGATTATTCTTGCTGAAGATGTGGTTGTTCTCTTTTTTCCTCAACCTCTGGCATTGCCTTGAACAGGCCTTCTGACGATCACCCACCCTGGGATCAGCAATGAACCACCTCCCGCAATAACGACATCTCCTCTTCGCCACCTCAAATCACCTCTCCTCAGAGATTCAAGATGTCTAACTCTAAATCAAAAACTCAAACCTCTCCACCAACTCCGATGCTCTCCTAATGTGCATAAATGATCTTTACAAAAAGTACACATATG
>JBHIBM010000464.1:0-1617 GCA_046759085.1 Candidatus Zixiibacteriota bacterium | reverse complement strand
CCGGTCGCGAAAGCCCCCAAAGCTCCGTAGGTGCAGGTATGGGAGTCGGCGCCGACGACTAAATCTCCGGGCACAACCAGACCCTTCTCCGGCAGAAGGGCATGGCATATTCCGGAGCGTCCCACCTCGTAGTAGTTTTCGATCTCCTGCTCTCGGGCGAACTCCCGCATGATCTTCGACAGCCCCGCAGCCTTGACATCCTTGGCGGGGACGAAATGGTCATTGACCAGAGCAATTTTACTTGGGTCGAAGACCTCCTTTGCTCCCATCCGGTTAAAGACCTCCACCGAGAGGGGGACAGTTACATCAGTTCCCATGACCAGATCGACTTTGGCGAAGACCAGTTCGTTAGGTTTAACTGAATCCCTTCCGGAGTGGGCGGCAAAGATCTTTTCGGTGATAGTCATCCCCATGTCTGTCTCAAGTCAGGCGCTTCTTGATCTCCTGGCAGATGTAATCCCCGGCCTCTTTAGTTCCTAAACCTCCGCCGAGGTCTCTAGTGGTCTGGTTTTCTCGGATCGCTTTGATGACCGCATCTTCGACTATTTTCGCCTGGGAGGGATAACCTAAATACTCAAGCATTATTTGAACCGTGAGGATGGCCCCGAAAGGATTAGCGATGTTCTTGCCGCCATATTTGGGAGCAGACCCGTGCACCGGCTCGAACATGGAGGTGCCTTCGGGGTTGATATTTCCGGAGGCCGCCATGCCCAATCCCCCTTGAAGCTGTGCTCCCAGGTCGGTAACGATGTCCCCGAACATGTTGCAGGTTACAATCACCTCAAACTGCTCCGGGCGCTTCACCATCTGCATCACCAGGGCGTCAACGAAGAGGTGCTGTTTTTCAATCTCCGGATACTCTTCCCCGACCTCCTGAAAAGCTCTCTGCCACAGGTCCCCCTCGAAGCGCATGGCGTTGCTCTTGTCGCTCATGGTGACCTTGTTAAGTCCATTCTTTTGAGCATACTCGAAAGCGTAGCGGATGATTCGCTCCACTCCCTTGCGGGTGTTGAGGCTCTCCTGAACGGCGACCTCATCGGGAGTCCCGGTCTTGAAATTGCCACCAATCCCCACATAAGTTCCCTCGGTGTTCTCCCGGAAAACAACGAAGTTCACGTCCTCGGTGGTCTTGTCCTTAAGGGGGCAGAGCTTCTCATCCAGAAGTTTCACCGGGCGATAATTGACATAGAGATCCAACCTGAAGCGCAACCCCAGAAGGATGTCTCGGGCATGAGCCATATCCGGTATCCGCGGGTCTCCTAAAGCCCCGATGAAGATGGCATCGAAATTTTCGCGGAACTCTGTAATCATCTCCGGGGGGAGGCTTACGCCGGTTTTTAGATACCTCTCGGCGCCGAAATCGAAATCAACCAATTCGAGCTCAACTCCGCCATGCTCCTGGAAGACGTTCAGAACCTTGAGGGCCTCCGCGGTGACGTCAATCCCGATGCCGTCGCCGGGGATTACTGCTATCTTTTTCATACTAATTCACCGAAAATGGAAGTCAAAGCGCTTCTTTATCTCATCGAGCCTATAATTTGAGCTATCCGTTAACCTATGTCAAGACAAACGACAAAGCCCGTGGGGGAAACAGGAAACAGGGCACAGGAGACAGGG
>JBHIBM010000463.1:0-1625 GCA_046759085.1 Candidatus Zixiibacteriota bacterium | reverse complement strand
AAGCGGAACCTATGAATACCAGGTCAAGGCCGGTCTCCACACCAATGATGAGTTCCACTAAGGCAAACAAGAGACCCACTATAGCGAATACGAGCCACAACCACAAATCTGGAGATCCCAAAGCTACTTCACCATTCATAGATATCACCTACCACAAATTGCTTTACCAACCCAAATTAAAAATAGCACAATCAAAGATATCCCCAATGTAACTCATTGTCAAGCAAAAAATTACAAAATAAGCGGAGAGACCGTCCCGTTCAACCGCTCCGGCACCTCTCCAAAAGCTCAATGCATACCTAATCAAAATTCCTAAGTGGGTCAACGGTTTTTCCACCAGTAGCCCCGCCTGTGGCGGAGCAGGCGGATCCCGTTCAACCGCTCCGGCACCTCTCCGATAGCTCAATACAATATATATCTAATGAAAGTCCTTGAGCAGGTCAATGCCTTTTCCCCGGGCAGCCCCTTGAGACTGGGAATTCCTCGAGTAGTACTGGCTCAACTTCTCCACATCGCCTGGGCGGGGCCTGGTAAGCTGAAACCCGATCAAAGTAAACGCCACAAAGAGCAGGAAGTTCTCGATTTTCCCTCCTAGAAAGATTAGAACAAAACCGTAGATAGTCGGGGATAGATTGATCGCATATATCACTATCGCGGCCTGTATGAATCTAACCTCGGCGGTGATCTCAGTTGCAGAAGAAGCCTTTTTGAAGATGTTTTGTGGGGACAATAATCTTCTCTTCAAAAAGAGGCCAACTCCGATGTCAGCCGCCGAGACGGCAATAAGTATAATGAAAATCAGATTGAAACTAGAGGGTTCCAACGCCGCCTTCGAGACGCCCGGGGACAGAAAAACCACCGCAAGCACAAAGAGAAGCGCCGGAATCCCAAGGTTCATGACCATTCCGAGGTTAGTTGTCCTTCGCAGTCCTCTCTCCAGTGCCCTCCTTATGTCTCTTATCGTTTCCTGGTTTTCCATATGGCTTAAGCTCAAGGAGTCTTTGAACGGAGCTTCCTGAAGAAACTGGACAGCATCTGCGAACACTCATTCTCCAATACCCCGCTTGATACCTTCACTCGATGATTCAATCTCAAATCGTTGGTAATATCATATAGAGTTCCGCAGGCTCCAGTTTTCGGATCCCCGGCCCCGTAAACCAACCTTTCAAGTCTTGCCAAAACTATCGCACCAGCGCACATGGGACAGGGTTCAATGGTCACATAGATGGTCGCCCCCTTCAGGTGGGGATGACCGAGGCTTTCGGCGGCGGCGCTTATGGCTATTATCTCGGCGTGGGCGGTGGGATCGTTCAGTTTCTCGATGCGATTATGACCCCGACCGAGGATACGATCCTTTTGAATCACGACCGCACCGACGGGAACCTCCCCCTGCTCATAGGCCCTCTGCGCCTCCGAGAGGGCAAGTCGCATCCATTTCAGATCTTCGTTCGCGCCAAACCTCCAGCAGGATCAATCAGATGATATCTCACCTTCAAGATAGATTTCTCTTCTCGAGGTGTCAACACCTTCACCGTGCGTTGCGGAATGGTTAATAGTGAATGGCAGAGGGTAAATAGTCTTTGTCGGTTTCGGTGAAGCTGGAGTTCTCAGACGGGTCGATGGGG
>JBHIBM010000462.1:0-1626 GCA_046759085.1 Candidatus Zixiibacteriota bacterium | reverse complement strand
CGACAGATCACCTCTCCGGTTCTCTGGTATCCCTCCCTGAGAAAAATGGTGGAGCTGGGAGTCAACATCTTCATCGAGGTTGGCCCGGGAAAGGTCTTGCAGGGTCTGGTGAAGAGGTCTTTCCCTCCCGTGGGGGATGAGCCTCTGAGTGAAGAGAAGTCGAGAGCTCTCGGCGTGGACAAATCCGAAGACCTGGAGGTCTTAGAGCAGTCTCTACAGAAGTGAATCTCCACGAAAAGGAGCAGAAGTGACCGATTTCGAAGGTAAAGTGGCTTTAGTCACCGGAGGAGCACAAGGGATTGGAGCCGCCATCGCCAGCAAGTTCGCCTCTCTGAGGGCCGCCATCGTTATCCCGGACATCAACTACCAGAGCGCAAAAAATACTTGCCAAAGACTGGAAAAGGAGTTTAATTGCACCGCACTTCCCTACCAGACCGATATATCCGATGCCGTCGAGGTAGGGAAGCTTTTCGAGGCGGTGGCGGAGAGGCTGGGCACTGTAAACATCCTGGTGAACAACGCCGGGATAACCAAGGACGGTCTGATTCTGAGACTTTCCGATGCGGACTGGGACAAGGTGATCCAGGTCAATCTGAAGGGAAGTTTCAACTGCATCAAAGCCGCCGCCAGATTGATGGTCAAGAGAAGATGGGGACGGATAATAAGTATTAGCTCGGTGGTGGGAATAATGGGAAATTTCGGACAGGCCAACTACGCCGCCTCCAAGGCCGGCCTCATCGGGTTGACCAAGTCGGCGGCAAAGGAGTCGGCCGGACGGGGCGTAACCGTCAACGCCATCGCCCCTGGCTATATCGAAACCGAAATGACCGCAGAGCTGCCCCCGGACGCTAAGGAGGCTTACCTGAAGTCCATCCCCCTGAAGCGTCCCGGGAAGCCGGAGGAGGTTGCGGAGGTGATCTGTTTTCTGGCTTCTGAATCCGCCGCCTACATAACCGGGCAGGTCATTCACGTTGACGGCGGGCTTTTAATGTAGCTTGAGAAAATCGAGCATGAAGATAATTATAACGTAATCTCGTTAGCTTTTGGAGGTAAAAGATGTCCGTTGAGGAGAGAGTGAAGAATATCGTCGTGGAACAGCTGGGGGTTGAGCCGGAACAGGTCACCACCGAAGCCTCCTTCGTGGATGATCTCGGCGCCGACTCCTTAGACACCGTGGAGCTGGTGATGGCGCTGGAGGAGGAGTTCGGCACGGAGATCCCCGACGAGGAGGCGGAAAAGATCCGTACCGTAGGAGAGGCCATCAACTATATAAACAGCATCGTCGAACAGAAAAAGGAATGACTCTTCAAGCCCTTGCATGAAAGTGCGGTCTCAGGACTCACTCTACTATTTCCTCTCACAAAGGAGAAAGTTATCATCGTAACCTCGAGGTAGAGCATCATGAATCAGAACCGGAGGGTGGTAATCACCGGCATGGGGGTTGTATCTCCGGTCGGCAACAGTGTTGAGACCTATTGGGAGAACTTGATAGCCGGCAACTCTGGGGTTGCCGAGGTGACTACATTCGACATCGCTCCCTATTCTAGCAAGGTTGGGGCCGAGGTCAGGGATTTCGAGCCTCTGGATTATTTCGACAAGAGGGAGGCGCGCCGTATGGACTTGTAC
>JBHIBM010000461.1:0-1632 GCA_046759085.1 Candidatus Zixiibacteriota bacterium | reverse complement strand
AACAGGGGACAGGAAACAGGATTTCTATTCCTCCTCCCCCTTCTGGGCAGACAAGATATATTTCAACCCAGTCTCTCGGAGTTTCTCTTTATCTGCCCCTCTCATCTTCTGACGTTCGAGATAATCGGAGAACTCACGTGATAGTTTGCCAATGGCTGCAGTCTCAGCTCCCGCGATCCCCGACTCCACAATCCTCTCAATCTTAAGGTCAAAATAGAGGGCCGATTCGGTCATCTTTCTGATCTCGCTCAAGAGCAAGGACCGATAGGAGGAAGCGGGAAGATTTACGACCTTCAGTCGGACGATCTTGTCGGTGAGGTCGTTCTCTCTGATTCTGGACTCGATCATTCTCGGAATCTCATCCGCTTCGTAATTTGAGCAATCGATACTCTCAAGCTCGATCATGGGGCGAATCTTCAAAGGATGGAAAACCTCCTCTCCGGTCTGAAGGTCAACCTCCCAGAAACCTTTCTCCTGACCCAGCTCCCTGAAGGAGATCCTCTCGGTGGAACCGGCATAGTAGACCTTCTTCTGAACTTCAAAACGGAGATGATAATGCCCCAGGGCAACGTAATCGAAACCTCGTCTGAAAAGGGAGTCGGGAATCTGTTGCTCCGAGATCTCGCCCATCTGGAATTCTTTCACTCCCGTTACGGCGCCGTGAATGGTCAGGATATTGTAACGGTATTTCTCATCTGGCCAGGCCCGGTCCATCTCTCTTTTGAGGTCTTCTTCGTCGAGACACTGGGGGATGGCGTGGATTTTCGCCTCCCCGATGACGATCTCCTCATATGTGTTCCCATAGACTAAGTGCAAACCCTCTAATATCTCTAAAACGGAGAGGACGTTGCCGACGTATGGTTGTTTGGGGCTGTCGTGGTTGCCGGAGATGATGATCACCGGGATTTCCTTTGTGGTCAGACGCTGAAGCTCTCTGGCCGTGAACGCCAGAATCCTGTTGGTGGGGCGCACCTGGTGAAAGAGATCCCCGGCGTGGATGACGAAATCTGGTCTTATCTTAAGAATCGTATCGACCGCCTGAGCGAAGGCCAAACAGAAATCTTGCTCTCTCTGATTCACCCCGGAGGGAGTCACTCTGCGGGTGGGACCGGAGGCACCCAGATGACTGTCTGCGATGTGGACGAAGCGCATCTTTTTTGATCTTAGCGAATTGAATATAAGATAATGGAAAAAGCGCAAGGAGACTATCTGTTTTTTGCCAGAAGAGGTGGAAACGGGGACAACGATTCTAAGACAGCCGAAAAGGGGGCGAGGGAAGTCGATATTTCTCAAAGACGGTGAGCAGGTTGAGATTGAGGGTTGCCTCGCTCGGCACTTAAAAGAGAGGGGCAGTGCGCTTCGCCTCCTGCCAAAAAGCCCGAGAGGAGAGAGACCGGTCCGAGGGCGTAAACTAAACGCTTTATTTTCTTGACATATTGTCTATGGGCTTTATATTAAGGGTTTGAATTTTTGAGTAGCCTTTCAGCCCGAGGCAGCCCAAGGCAGAGGCAGAGTGGGCTTCCCGGCCTCTGGCGAAAGAGCAGGAGAAAGATGAAAACTTACGTCCCCAAGATCTCAGAGCATCAAAAGAAGTGGTACCTCTACGATGCCTCCGACCAGATTCTGGGGCGC
>JBHIBM010000460.1:0-1633 GCA_046759085.1 Candidatus Zixiibacteriota bacterium | reverse complement strand
CCTACGCGGTGGTGACCGAGCGCTTCCAAGCTTTCAAGCTGAACGGGAGGCTTTACGAGCAGGTCGGTCTGCCGTGGCATTTCGGGTATAAGGGTTTGGCTCAGGGTTTCAGCGCCAACATCCTCACCCCCCATGTGGGAGATGCCAACACCATGATCCCGGAATACAAGGCGTTCCTCTGCCATGTAGAGAAGGAGGTGTGATCAGATGGCTGCAAAAGCGATACTCTTCGATTTAGATAAATGCATAGGTTGCCGCTCCTGTCAGGTGGCCTGCAAAGCCTGGAATCAGCTCCCCGGAGAGGAGACCAGGTTCTTCGCGGCCACGGGCGGTTACCAGAACCCCCTATCCCTGTCGCCCAAGACTTACACCCTGGTCAAATTCTACGAGACCACCGTGGGCGATAATTTCAGGTGGATGTTCCGCAAGCACCAGTGCATGCAGTGTGTCGATCCGGCGTGCGTGAAGGCCTGCCCGGTGGAGCCGGTGAAGGCCATGACCCACGACAAGAAGCTCGGAGTGGTTTACGTCAACAAAGAGCTCTGCATCGGCTGTGGAGCCTGCCACGAGTATTGTCCCTTCGGAATCCCGCAGATCGACGACAAAACGGAGAAATCCACCAAGTGCACTTTCTGCTACGATCGGGTTTCCAACGGCATGGAGCCGGCCTGTGTGAAAGCCTGCCCCACCGATTGCCTGGTCTACGGAGACCGGGGGTTGGTGCTGGAGATGGCTCAAAAGGCTGCTGGGAGACTCCGGGCGAAGGGGAGGAATCCCCAGATCTACGGAGAGAGGGAGCTGGGAACCGGATGTAGCAAGATCTACGTGCTGCCGGAGCCTTTAGGCTATTTCCCCGATCTCCCCAAGAAGCCCAAGGTCTCCGAGGATCTGGGACTGTTCCACCAGTTCCTGAAGCCCCTTGGCTCGCTGAGCATATCGGCCGCGGTCATAGGATTAGTGATTGCTAGAGTGAAAGAAGCAAGACAGACCGAAGAGGTCACAGAGAAAGTCGAAGCTTAAACCAGAAAGGAGAACTTGAAGTGAGAAAAACTGTATTTCTCTCAATCGCCATCGCTTTGATGTTAGTTGTGAACGCCTCCGCCGGCGTCGATGTGAAACCCTACGGCTTCATATTAGTCAACGCCCAAGTAAACGACGTTCTGGGGACCGACATTCCGGTGAAGGCCGGGATCGCGGACACCACCACCAGGACCAACTTCCTCATCACCCCGCGGCAGACCCGTTTTGGATTCAAGATGTCCTCTGAGTGGGAAGACTGGGAAATAGGCGGTCAGATCGAGCTCGACTTCTTCGGGCTTAAGGGGAGCGGCGCCAACGGACTCGCGATGCAATCTGCCCCCAGGCTGCGGAGGGCCTTCTTCAAGCTGACCAGGGAGAATATGACTTTCCTGGTCGGACAGGAATGGGTTTTCTTCGCCCCCCTCTCTCCCACTTCCATCGCCCACGTCTCCATTCCGGAGTTCTCCAGTTGCGGAAACCTCTGGAACCGGATGCCACAGATCAGGTTTGAGCACCGGCATGACCTCGGCGAGAACGGATCCGTCCTTTTCCAGTGGGCGCTGGTAAGGCCTCTGGGGGCAGACGTCGCCACCGGCACCAGAACTCAGGGAGA
>JBHIBM010000459.1:0-1640 GCA_046759085.1 Candidatus Zixiibacteriota bacterium | reverse complement strand
CGCTGTTTTTGACCACAGGGGACACAACCTACATTTCCACTACGATAATTGACGGAGACTCAGCCGGTTCGGTTATCACCTTTAGCCACGTCGAGACTGCACCGGCAATATCGACGTACACGGTGGCAGGTTCTTGGTCTTCGGTGGCAATCAGCGCTACTATGCTCTGTTCAACGACACCTGGGCCCTGCACTAGAAACCGGTTATCGGGGACGACGAGTCTCCCTCGAATCCAGAAGACTGGTTTGTATTTACAGCATATCCCAACCGGTTTAATCTTCAAATGAATGTTTCCTTCTGTGTTCAAAAACCAGGCGAGGTTGATCTTTCCGTCTATGACCCCCTTGGCAGAAAGATGGAGAATGTCTATCAGGGGAAGCTGCATAAGGGGAGTTACCATGTTTTCTTCAACGCCAGGGATTATGCTTCCGGAGTCTATTACATGCAACTGTCGTGCGCCGATCACAGTTGGAAAAAGCCAGTAACTCTGCTCAAATGAGGAATGAAAGGGTAAACTCAAAAATCTTCTCGAAGGAGGTGCTGCTTGCAGAAAAAGGAAGCTGATGCCGGTGACCTGCAAAAACAGGAGGCAATCCGCCCCCACTATGACCGGGAGTATTACCGACCACTTTTAGAGAGTTATCGGAAGAGAGACAGGTTCACCCGCTATCGACTGGAGAGGGTATTTGAGATCTATGGGCCTAAAAGAGGTGAGAAGGTGTTGGACTTGGGTTGCGGGGTTGGAACCTTCTCTATGGAGCTGGCCAGGATGGGTGTTGAGGTGACTGGGTTGGACTACTCCAAGGAATCGATTAGTATCTGCCGTAGGTTGGCACAGGATTTGAATCTGAAGGCGGAGTTTGTCCTGGCAGACGCCACTTCTACAGGATTTGCGTCGGCTTCCTTCGACGTGATTATCTGTGCTGATTTGGTCGAGCATCTCTACCCGGAGGTGTTCAAAAGGTTGATTGGCGAGGTCAAGCGGGTTCTCAAGGTAGGCGGGAAACTCATAATCTGGACGCCTAATCCGGGGCATATCTTCGAGTATCTGAAACAGAGGAATATAATCCTGAAAAAGGATGAAGGTCACGTTGGATATAGAACCCTGAGGGAACTCAAAGAGGAATTAACAGACCAGGGATTCAGAATCAGGAGAGCTTATCACCGCGAGTCGCACCTGCCCGTTTTCAATATCGCGGAAAGGCTCCTTCAATGGCTGGTTCCATTTCTTCGGAGGAGAAACGCAGTTTTAGGTGTAAAGCAGGGAGGAGAGCTGAAAGATTGTGGTGAAAGGCCCCTAGCATTTCCAATACCGGCGCGGGCAGGACAAAGACAGGTGGAGTTGGTAAACGGAGACGTTGAAAGCAGTTTCGGCGATGTAGCTCAGTTGGTAGAGCAGGTGGCTGTTAACCACCCTGTCGCTGGTTCGAGTCCGGCCGCGGGGGGTTGACCTCACTAAAGACAGAACTTTTCGGTTCTGGTTCAGACTGAAATAGCTGGGCGCGAAGGTGGCCACAGTGGTGTAAGATATTGAGTGGGCAGGTTACAGCTCGGTCGTCTGGGATGCCTCGGAGGTCTCTTGCGGCATTTACTTCTACAAGCTCACTGCCGGAGATTACACCGAGACCCGGAGGATGATG
>JBHIBM010000458.1:0-1647 GCA_046759085.1 Candidatus Zixiibacteriota bacterium | reverse complement strand
TTTCGGAGCTACAGAAGATGGCGAGCTCTGCGCATGCATCTTAGGTGTTTTCGATGGAAGACGCGGTATAATCCATCACCTGGCCGTAAAGAGAGAATTCAGGAATCGAAGTATAGCCAGAGAATTGGTGAAGAAGCTCGAGGAAGGATTCAGAGAAAAGGGAGTGGAGAAGATCAACTTCTGGGTGGAGAAGCCAAACATGGAGGCTGTTGATTTTTATAGGAAAATTGGCTATCATCTTCGCGACGATATTGTTACCGTGAGCAAGGTGTTGGTGGATGATTGACTCGGCCCGTTCTGAACTGAGCATACCCCGGTCTGTTGGGTTTTGAATTCATTGCTGCATAGGAGAGAAGAATCATATGCCAGAAGACAACGTTGGAAAAGTAGTGCAGGTTATTGGGCCGACGGTGGATTGCAGCTTCCCCGCTGATAAACTGCCCAACCTCCAGAACGCTATAAAGATTGTGGACAAAAAACGGGGCATCAACCTGACGGTCGAAGCTTCCCTCCACATCGGCGACAATATGGTTCGCTGCGTGGCCCTGGCTTCTACCGACGGCTTGGTCCGGGGAATGCCCGCCATTGACACCGGAGACTCCATCAAGGTGCCGGTTGGGCAGTGCACCCTGGGGCGCCTCTTTAATCTGTTGGGGGAACCGATTGACGAGTTGGGAGCGGTTGACGCCAGAAAATTTCTGCCCATCCACCATCCCCCCCCAACTCTGGAAGAGCAGGAAACTAAAACCGCCGTGTTCGAGACCGGTATAAAGGTCGTTGACCTGTTGGAGCCCTACGCCAAAGGCGGGAAGGTGGGTCTTTTCGGTGGTGCCGGAGTCGGCAAAACGGTCGTCATTCAGGAGCTGATCCGCAACATCGCCACCGAACACGGTGGTTATTCGGTCTTCTGTGGCGTCGGCGAGAGAACCAGAGAGGGGAATGACCTCTGGCTGGAGATGAAGGCCTCCGGAGTTTTGGCTAAGACTTGCATGGTTTTCGGACAGATGAACGAACCCCCTGGGGCTCGCTTGCGCGTGGGCCTGTCCGGCTTGACGATGGCAGAGTATTTCCGTGATGAGGAAGGTCAGGATGTGCTTCTGTTTATCGACAACATTTTCAGATTTGTGCAGGCGGGTTCGGAGGTGTCGGCACTCTTAGGACGGATGCCCTCCGCAGTGGGTTACCAGCCGACTCTGGGGACCGAGATGGGCGAGCTTCAGGAGCGCATCACCTCCACCAAGAGAGGTTCCATCACCTCGGTGCAGGCAATCTACGTCCCCGCCGATGACTTGACCGATCCCGCTCCGGCGACGACTTTCTCTCATTTAGATGCTACAACGGTTCTCTCCAGGCAGATTGCGGAGCTGGGCCTTTATCCTGCGGTGGACCCCCTGGATTCGACCTCCCGAATCTTAAACCCCGATGTGGTCGGCGAAGAACACTATAATGTTGCCCGCGAGGTGCAAAGAATTCTGCAGAGGTATAAGGACCTTCAGGACATCATCGCTATCTTGGGGATGGACGAGCTTTCCGAAGAGGACAAGCTGACCGTCGCCCGGGCCCGCAAGATTCAGAGGTTTTTGTCACAACCGTTCTTCGTCGCCGAAGCCTTCACCGGGACCGAAGGGCGATACGTCAGAATTGAGG
>JBHIBM010000457.1:0-1649 GCA_046759085.1 Candidatus Zixiibacteriota bacterium | reverse complement strand
TTGAAGAGTATTATCATGAAGTGACCTTCCTTCAAAACTCGTCCAGCGAGAGTAATGAACTTCCCCATAGCGTGGTTGTACTCTGAAAGCCCTTTCTGTCTTTCCTTGGCATTAGAGACTACGATTTCCTTCTGGAAGTCTACAGTGTACCCTAGAATAGCGTTCCACATCTCACTGAGCTCAAGATAGGGCACTCGATCGCTATGCGGAGGGTCAGTCAAGATCAGATCCATCGAGTTAGCAGGCAACCGTCTGAGTGCTTCCAACGCATCATCGCAACAGAGAGATCCCGTCGCTTGACCACGTAGTACATCAGAAGGGTGATCTGACAACGAGCAGGGCATTGGCTGATCAGGTTCTCTCAAGGCCTTGACTAATCTGCGCACTCGCCGCGCGAAACAATTCCACACGTTGATCTCAAAATGAAGCTTAGGACGCCAGTAACCGACTACCCAGCTTCCTACCTCAACCTTGGAAGAAGAACGACCTGTCGTTTTGCCACGACCTGTGATGGCAAAGACCATATTGCTCATTTGGCCGCTCGCGGCAGTTAGACACAGGCGAAAGATAGACTGAGTTGACGTAGGCAAACTACCAATCGCATCCAGCAACAAGTCTATGTTTCGCAATGAGCGGCCTGTGAAAAGATCATTCAATGTAAGATCTGGGGACACATTGATTCTGGAGTTTGTAAAGAACCGGGGGGGGCGAATGTGACATGATTGATATCCCTTGTATTTATCAAATTGTCTGATGTCGTGCTCCGTGGGCTCGTATGTCCGCCTTCCTCTGCTTCTTCCTCGTTTCACTACCCATACCTGTCGGAGCGATTGATTCTCCCAGAGGTAGTGAGTCGCTATATCTTCAGTGTTGTCTCTCTTATAGGACTCCTCGATTTGTCGGCGCACATACCTTTCGATTCCGACAAAGCCTTCTTCAACAATGCTAATCTCTGGCGGTGAGGTCAGGAGTTTTGAAATCTCGATGGCAGTTGGATTTAGATCAACACCGACAAAGCATCGCCCAAGACGGGCAGCTTCTCTCACAACTACACCTGAGCCCACAAAGGGATCCAAGATTACCTCATGTTTGTCGGTCAGATTTTCAATCACATAAGAAATCGGCTCAAAAGGCTTCTTTCCCCAATACTTATGGAATGCGTACAGTCCGCGATACCCCGACGGAGCCGATACCTGGGCAGTCGTTATCACCGACTCCATTCCTTCAAGGGGCAGCCGAAGTTGGCGATGTAAGTTGCTCACTATGCTCCCCCTTTCGGTAAGTAAATCTCCCTTTAACCTCGCTCGCCCGCTCCAGCAACTCCTGCGCACTGCGGCGGGTCAACCTGGTGGCGGTTCCCAGCATGCTGGCCAGCTCCTCGATTCGCTCCTCATCGGTCAACTGCTGCACCGTGGTCAGGGTGCGCTCACCGGAGACTGCCTTGTTAACCCTGAAATGAACATCGCCGTAGCCGGCAAGCTGGGGGAGGTGAGTGACGCAGAGCACCTGGTGGCCTGCGTCCCCGGAGTCTGCCCCAGCGGTCAGGCTCCAAAGCTTCTGGCCTACCACCCCACCTGCCCGCCCGCCGATGCCAGCGTCTATCTCGTCGAAAATGAGGGTCGGGGTGTGGTCGGCTGCGGAGAGGACGG
>JBHIBM010000456.1:0-1659 GCA_046759085.1 Candidatus Zixiibacteriota bacterium | reverse complement strand
AGGAAGAGACGAGATGGCCCAGCTGGCGAATCACTTCAACACGATGACCGCCAGCCTAAAGGATGCCCAGCAGCAGATTATCCAATCAGAACGGCTGGCGGCTACGGGCAAGCTTGCCGCCAGCTTGGCCCACGAAATCAACAACCCTCTCCAGGCAATCGAAAATTTCATATCCCTGATGATCGAGAAATCGGAGGAGAACTCAGACAACGAGTTGCGGGAATATCTGGAGCTTTCCCAGGAAGGGATTGACAGGATCGCACATATCGTTAAACAGCTTCGGGACTTCTACCGGCCCGAAGCTCAGACCCTTACCTCCGTGGACATAAACCTCTTGCTAGATAAGGTCCTGACGTTTCTAAAAAACCAGCTATCCCTGCACGACATCCTGGTCCAAAAGGAGTTTGACTCTCACATCCCGGAGGTCTACGCTTCCCCCCAGCAGCTCTATCAGGTTTTCACCAACCTAATCCTGAACGCTCAGGAGGCCATGCCGGGCGGTGGGCAGCTGACAGTAAAGACCAGTGTGGAGGACGGTAAGGTAAGAATTGCCTTTTCAGACACCGGGTACGGCATCAAGGAGATGGACTTGGAGCATCTGTTCGAGCCCTTCTTCACAACCAAGGAGATTGGGAAAGGCACCGGCCTGGGGCTGTCGGTTTCCTATGGGATTATCCGGGCCCACGACGGCAACATCGAGGTGAAAAGCCGAACCGGCGAGGGATCGACCTTTACCGTGGTACTGCCAGCCATCTGACCTCCTACGGGCAGGCAGGAGGGCTTTCATGAAAGGCCGAGAGAGGATTCTGATAGTTGAGGACGACGAGCTGGTCCTCTCAAGCATTGAAGGAGTCTTGACCAAAGAGGGATACCAGGTGACGACTGCCCGAAATGGCAGAGAGGCCCTGGAGCTATTTAGTGGCGGCTCCTACGATCTGGTTCTGACGGATCTCATGATGGCGGGAGTAGACGGTCTAGAGGTGCTCCGGAAAGTTAAGGAGGTCAGTCCCGAGACGGTTGTCATCATGATCACCGGCTACGAGTCCCTCGGCTCGGCCACAGAGTCCATGCGCTGTGGGGCATACGACTACTTAATCAAGCCGTGCAAGCGGATGGATCTCCTAGCCGCCGTTCGGCGAGGACTGGAGAAGAGGCAGCTGGAAAAGGAACTGATGAAAAAGGAGCGACTGGAAGCCATCCTCCAGATTACCGCGACGGCCAATCACGAGATGAACACCCCTCTGGCTACCGCCTTGATGAAAATGGAGTCTTTGATGAAAAAGAAGGCCTCTATGGATGAGGAAACCGTTAGGGGCCTGGAGACCATCCAAGGAGAGCTAACTAAGATACAGACAATGCTCTCTAAGATGACCCTTATAACAGACCCCATTGAGACCGAGTACTGGGGGGAAGTTAAGATGATCGACCTGGAACGGTCGGGAGCCTCGGGACCGTCCAGGTAGGCCTTGGAGGCCTGCACCCCCATGGGGAAGGCCCATAGAGAGAACCTTGTGGGCTTCTACCATAAGCTGAACTTTAAGATCATCTCGGCGATCATATCCATCTTGGTTCTTGGAGTAGGGGTCTTTTTTTACTTCCTATACCAATACCACCGGACCCAGATGATCGACAGCCTGAAGGTATCGACCACCAACCTGA
>JBHIBM010000455.1:0-1674 GCA_046759085.1 Candidatus Zixiibacteriota bacterium | reverse complement strand
GGCCCCGGGATTTGCCAGGGTTAACTCGCCAACTGCGCTATTTGAAGACCAATCTGAGCTTCCCCTGGGCCTCCTCCTTCAGGAGTGGAAAGGCCGCGGATGATCCTGAAACTGAGAGCAGGTATCGTCCCACCGACTTGAAGACCTCCCGAAGACTTCTGACAGCCTCGCTATCTGCAGGCTTGAAGGGTTTGAACTATTACATGTTCGTGGAGAGAGACCACTGGTATGGGGCTCCTCTGGGGAGTGACGGAGAGGTGAGGTCAAACTACGAATTGGCCAAGAATCTGAATTTCGCCCTGGAGAGGATGCAGTTTGAGAGTCTCCGAAGCTTCGCTCAGGTGGGGCTTGCCGCCTACCGTCCCTACCTGCGTTACAGCCACCTTGAAGCGTCCGCCGGAGGTGGGGCCGCCTCCGGGCGGAAAAGGCCCTTCGGCTACCTGAAAGAGCTGGTGGATACCACCTTCTCCGATATTTGCCAGGGTCTCTCCTCCTTGCATTTTGACTACGGGGTGCCGGATTTCGACTTCCCGGAGAGTTTCGATGACTTCCGGTTGGTGTTCGTTCCCGTGGGGGAGTTTATGGACTCCGATACCCAGCAGTTCTTAATTGAGCTGGCGAGGCAAGGGAAGATCATCGTCCTGGTCGGACTCTTGCCGAAGTTGGACGAAAAGATGCGCACCGGTGGGCTTCTCTCCGAGAAGTTGGGCCTGAAGACTAAGCCCGGGCGCAGACCCGCCTCTGTAGAGGCATACGGGGAGAAATTTCCGGCGCTGATCTTCGGTGAAATCAGCAAGAAGCGCGGGGGCACAAAGGTAATTGCCAGGGAGAAGACGCATCTTGTGGGCGTGAGCAAGAAGGTTGGGAAGGGGGAGATTTATCTTTTCACCTTTGACCTCGCCCCGAGGCTTAACCCTCAGAAGACCATCTTCTTCCATAACCTTCTTGTCGAGAACAAGATCGCTACTCCGGTCGGCTGTTCAGACCCGGCGGTCCAGCTGGTCGTCCAGGAGGGTCCCAAAACGGTGGTCATTTATCTTCTCGGCCCCGAGGCGGGGGAGGATGGTTCGACCGGCGGCACCAGAAAGCTGATCATCACGCTAGATTGCAAAATGTTGGGAATTAGAGCTGCACGCGTCAGGCTGATCGATCTCTTGGGCGAGGGGAAGATTATTACCTCCTCTAAGGAGCTCTCCTCCGGGCTGCTCTTGGAAATTGAAAACGGGGATAGCCGTATTTATCTGGCCAATAAGAAATAGCAGTCAACAACCAGTAACCAGCGATCAGCCAGCAATTCTAAGGTGGGGGCAATTGAGCTTCGGGCTAAGCCGGTCACTTCACCAGCATCATCCTCCGGGTCTCGGTGAAATCTCCAGCAGTCAGCTTGTAGAAATAGATGCCAGAGGATACCTCGGAGCCATCCCAGGTCACAGACTTATAGCCTGCTTCCTGCGCTTCGTCTACCAATGTCGCCACCTTCCGACCGATGAGGTTATAAACCTCCAATTTGACGTAACTAGCAGAGGCGAGCTGATAATTGATTAGTGTGGTGGCGTTAAAGGGATTAGGGTAGTTCTGACCTAAGCCGTAATCTGTTGGCAGGCGACTGCCCGTCGAAGCCAGATCCTCATCGAACCAACGCTTGAGACTTTGCCAATCGGCTGTCCCACCGCC
>JBHIBM010000454.1:0-1683 GCA_046759085.1 Candidatus Zixiibacteriota bacterium | reverse complement strand
AAGGGAATTTTCGGGCCATTCAAAAAATTCCTCGATATAGAGCTTGCACCTTATGAAACCCGCTCGGCTCACTTCGATCAGCACGTCAATAGCCAGGCACCTCTGGGAGTCTACAACTACATCGGCTACTGTGGGGATTGGCCCTCGACAGTCACTGATTCCTCTTTCTTCGAAGTGGAGGTCACCTCTGCAGTATTCTCCGATGGACAGGACGTGGGCTGGGTGCTCACCGGTTCCTTCGACAAGGGCGATGATCTTGCCAGCATCCCCTCTGAATTTGCTCTGCATGGCAACTGCCCTAATCCTTTCAATGCAAGGACAGAGATCAGCTATCAGTTGCCCGTTGACAGTCATGTGAAGCTGGAGGTGTACAACCTCCTCGGCCAGAAGGTCGCAACTCTGATTGATGAAAAGCAGCAGGCAGGATACAGGTCTGTCCTCTGGGATGCTTCAGATGTCTCCTCGGGTCTTTACTTCTACAAACTGACCGCAGGCGATTTCACCGAGACCCGGAGGATGATGCTGGTGAAGTGAGGTTAGCCTTTCTATCAACTACAGTACCAGTTTATAATTTCCTACTTTGCTCAAAATGGGAAATATCTCAGAAATATATGTTGCATTTAGAAACTATGCGGATATATTTGAATAAAATCGTGGGTTTCCCCTGTTAATTTTTTTAAGGTTTGTATTTGTAATCCACCCCTTTGAAAATTTTAATACGGAAACTTGAGCGCAATGGTGCGCAACCATCTGTTTATCTAGGGTTGCTAATATTTTTGTTAATCTGCATCCGAGATAAGCCAAACAGGAGAGTGAGATGAAGCTCTACGTCGGAAATCTGTCGCCCAGCACGACAGAAGACGCTCTTCGCCAGGCATTCGGAAGCCATGGCGAGGTTTCAAGCGTGAACATTGTCAAGGACAAATACACGGGAGAATCGAGAGGATTCGGCTTCGTGGAAATGTTCACTAAAGCGGAAGCGCAAGCGGCAATTTCCAGCCTGAATGGAACGGAATTAGACGGTCGCACGCTGAAGGTAAATGAGGCGCGTCCCCGCAGCGATGATCGTGGCGGTCGAGGCGGTTGGGGTGGCGGACGCCGCTCCTGGTAGAGGGCCTTCGTCTTCTGCCAGCAAACGGGTTTACCTTAGAAACGAAGAGGGGATTGGTGATGAGCCAATCCCTTTTTATATCTTGTATGGATGCCGGTCGGCATAGTGCAATTCAGGATGCCGATCAATACCTTTGAGATTTCCTACTTAGGATAAAGTGGGAAGTCTTTTTCATCGGGGGGCCATTCGTGCCCCGGAGATGGTCTTATCTCGAGATAATCGCAAGCAAGACAGCTAATGTCAGGAGGCTCGGGCGAGGGTTGTACCCCCGCCCGTCAGAGCATGACTAGCCACTCTGCGCGTAAGGCGGTGAATTCATCACCGCCTTTTCTGTTATCCTTCAAAAGACAGGGTGGGATAAATTCCCACCCCTACGGTCATAACTGGACCGATTATCAAAACCCTCAGCGGCCGACTGCCAATCGCTCGTATAGATACTTCGGCAATCCCAGGTCTGCCATTTTCCTCTGAGTGATCGTAAAATCGTATTCCACTCTTTTCAGGAAGAGGTGCTTTTCGGGCTGATCGTAAATCAGGTAGGAGGCTCTGGGGTCGCGATCTCGCGGCTGTCC
>JBHIBM010000453.1:0-1684 GCA_046759085.1 Candidatus Zixiibacteriota bacterium | reverse complement strand
TGGGGCAGGGGCCGAACCTGAAATTTCGCCACCTCTGGTGGCATCGGCAGGACTTGGATTTTCTCCGCCTCCAGACAAAGATGTCGTTGCAGCTCCTCTTTCAGAAAACTGGAGACAGCGGTGATGTAAATTGCCTTTCGAAAAACCGGTCCGGCAATCCATCTCACCGTCTTCGATCTTGAAAGCAACCGCACATCGGTTCCGTGGGTGGTAACCACGAATCTCTTTCCCGTCAAAGGCGATACCACATAGCTGGCCAGCCCCGCCGGGGCCCACCACTGTGCCGATAAGACATCGATCCTCTCTGTGAAAGTCAACTGCACCCCCTTGAAGACAAAAAAGAGTATAAAGGAGAGGAAGAGCAAGAAATTGACAGGATTCCCTGACACCACTTGATCCATCTCTCCGGTGTATGCGATCCTCTCGAGCCTCTCCGGAGCATAGCGGAAACGGTAGATTTTGACCCTATCGATGATCTCAAAACAGGGTCTCCCCGGAAAGTGAGGAGCAAGCACTGTCACCTCCGCGCCTTTATCGAGAAGATGCTTCGCCAACCGATGCAGAAACCCTCCGGCGTGATCGCCCGGGTATCTGATGTAGTTGTGAGTCAGGAATAAGACCTCCAAAGCTAATATGAATATCGGGACTTCGAGGTCCCGACTGCTGCTTGACAACTTAGATTGGATCTATTGAAAACTCCCCAAGTCGATAATCCCTTTCGTGAGAGCAAGCTATTTCTTTACCAAGCGTTCAAGGTCCTCCCGCAGAGAGGTGATGGCCTCCGCCAGAAATCCCAAGACGAAAAGCGACAACCCTCCCAACACCAGGAGAATTACCAGATACAGGAGCGGGCGGTAGCCCTCATTGAGGAAAAAGCGAAAATACAGAGCTAAAAGTCCCACTGCAACCCCCAGAAGGGTCAACACACTGCCCACGGTCCCGAAATACAGCATCGGTTTTTTGAGGAAAGTCAACTGCAGTTTCACCGCCAACAGGTCAAAAAAGCCGACGAGTATACGGGAGGTGCCGAATTTCGATTTGCCGTGTTTTCGGGGATAGAGCTTCACCTTCACCTCCCCCAGCCTGTAGCCTTTATCCTCTCCCAAGACCGCGATATAACGGTGCCAATCTCTCCTCAAGGGGATGTCGGAGAAGACCTCCCTCCTGAAAGCCTTGACAGAATTGAGGTCGTGAACCTTGAGGTTAAAGAGCAGCCTGCAGGAGAAATTATAAATGGCTGACACGAACCTCTTGAGTCCGTATTTCCCCTGCCTCCACCCAGTGACGATATCGTGTCCAGCCTCGACTTTCTCAATCAAGGCCGGGATGTCATCGGCACGATACTGCAAGTCTGCCGGATAGAAGACGAGGATCTCCCCTCTGGCGTGATTGAAACCGGTCTCCAGAGCCGCTGTTAAACCTCGATTCCTTTTGTGTGCCAGAACTCTGAGGAAGGGATAACGCCTCTGGCATTGGCTGGCTTTGAGGAAGGTTCTGTCAGCAGAACCATCGTCAACCAGAATCACTTCGCCAGAGAACTTGGCTTCCCGGAACGTGGAGTTGAACTGTTCCATCAGGGGGAAGATATTCTCGGCCTCATTGTAAGCCGGCACCACCACCGACACCTTCACCTTCTCTCTTCTAACTCCCTTCGGGCCTGAAACCCTTTTCCGTTCTGGCCGTT
>JBHIBM010000452.1:0-1686 GCA_046759085.1 Candidatus Zixiibacteriota bacterium | reverse complement strand
TTAAGACCGCGGGGTGATAGTTCTGGTAGAGGTTGCTCACCAGCTCGTTGCCGCGGTCCACCGCTAAGGTGTATTGGACCAGATCGTTGGTGCCGATGCTGAAGAAATCCACCTCCGGAGCCAAAGCCTCCGCCATCAAAGCCGCCGAAGGGGTCTCTATCATGATGCCAAGTTGCACCTCCCCTTTGAAGGGAACGTCCTCCTCCCTTAAGGAGGATTTCACCTCCTCGATGATCTCTTTGGCCTTCAAGACCTCCTCTTTGGTGGAGATTAAGGGCAGTATTATCTTGACGTTGCCGTAGTATGAGGCCTTCAGGATGGCGCGGATCTGAATCCTGAAGAAGTCGGGCCGATCCAGGCTGATTCGAATCGCCCGCCACCCCAAGAATGGGTTCATCTCGTAGCTTCTTCCGAAGCTCCCTAAGAATTTGTCACCGCCGAAATCGAAGGTGCGGATGATAACCGGGCGACCGCCCATCCTTTCGGCGAGAAGCTTGTAGTCTCGGAACTGCTCCTCCTCATCGGGGAAACGGGAATAAATCAGATAGAGATATTCGGTGCGAAAGAGCCCGATCCCCTCTGCTCCCCGCTCTAAGGCTTTCTGGATCTCGGAGGTCAGCTCGATGTTGGCTTGAACCTCAACTCTCCTCCCGTCCAGGGTGTAACCCTCCCTGCCATAGTACTCCCGATACGATTCTGCTTGCTTTTGCAGGGACTCAGTTTCCCGCCGGTAGCGGCCAAGGCTCTTTTTCGAGGGCTCGATATGCAGCTCTCCGCGAAGGCCGTCCAGAATCAGGGTGGTGCCGTCTGGAACCTGGGAGAGGTCCTCTTTCAAGCCCACCACCGCTGGAATCCCCAACGCCTTCGCCAGCAAGGCGACGTGGGAGGTGCCTCCCCCCAATTCGAGGGCCATCCCCAGGATGTTCTCGTTGGCTATGTGGACTACTTCCCCCGGGGTGACCGAATGGGCCAAAAGGATAGCGGGCTTTTTCAGTCCCAACAGGCTACGACGCTTGATGCCCTGGAGCTTTTCAATGACTCGATTGGAGACGGCGTTGATGTCCAAGATCCGCTCCCGGATGTAGCTGTCGCCGGAGGCATTCAAAGCTTTGACGGCCTTGGATAATTCCTGTTTGTAGACGAACTCCGCACACCTCTTGGTCTCACGGATGCGCCCTTCCACCTCGCCATTAACGACTTGGTCCTCTAAGACCATGACCTGGGGGTCGAATATTCGAGCCAACTCAGGTGCTAACCTCTCCGATACTTTTTCCTTGACCGCTTCCAGCTCCTTTTTGGTCTCGGATATAGATGCTTTGAATCTGAGGATTTCGGCCTCGACCTCCTGGCTGTCAATGATCTCCTCCTCGATTTGGAACTCGTCCCGGCGCATGAAGAAACTGTCTCCGATGAGGATGCCCGGAGAGGCCGCCACCCCGAGAATTACTTTATCTTTCCTTCTCAATTTCTCGACTCCAGTCCGATCTCACTCCTCATTGAACTTGTCAGTGAATAGCTGCGCCAGAGCTTTCACCGCTTCTGCTTCGTCTTCTCCCGAGGCAATGATTACTATGGTGCTTCCCATCTCCGCCGCCAACATCATCACCCCCATGATGCTTTTGGCGTTCACCTGCAAATCTCCCTTGTGGAGCTGCACCTCGGAGTTGAACTTGGCCGCAGTCTGCA
>JBHIBM010000451.1:0-1699 GCA_046759085.1 Candidatus Zixiibacteriota bacterium | reverse complement strand
GTGGGGCTGGGCAGTAGCACCAGTCCTAAGTGAGCAAGGGGGCTGACGATCTCTCAGGAACCGTCAGCCCTCTTTTCATTACCCGCGTCCTCCTTACACTTCACTTGGCGGAACAAGAGGAATTGACAAATCAGAATGCATGGTATAGAATGACATTAGCTGGGAACCGCCAGCACATCGTATGCAATCCAGTCGCCAGCACATCGTGGGCGTTTTACTGAGAACGACCGCTGTCGAAGTAGAGATCGAAATCTCGAAAGAGCTATGATACACCGCGAGGTGCTTCCCACTCGCCAGGAGGACGAGTAATGAAGATCATCAGTCAGCCTTGGGACGGCGCAGGTAAACGATTGGGGGATCATCTTACGCGCCTGCTCAGCCAAACGCCCCCGTTCGACCGTGTCTTGATGGCCGTCGCATTTGTCAAAGAAAGTGGCTTGTCGCGGCTAGCAGATACCTTGTGCGAGTTCATGGATACTGGTGGCTGGGTAGGAGCAGTTGTCGGCATTGATCACCAAGGCACATCAATAGAAGGACTCCACCTGTTGCTGGAATGTAGCAATGAGGCATACGTCTTTCATAACCGTTCTTCATCCAGTACGTTTCATCCCAAAGTATACCTCTTCGAGCGGAGTGACGAACAAGCTGTTGCAATTGTTAGTTCAGGCAACTTGACTGCCGGTGGGCTTTACACCAACTACGAGGTTAGCCTGTCGCTAGAGTTGGAGCTTGATCAGGGGGAAGACCGTGAAGTCTATGAGTCACTGCGAGATGTCTACGACAAAGCAACTGAGCTGACCGGAGGCATGGCGCGTCTTCTTGATGAGGAGCTCATTGAGGAACTAGTTCGACGGGGGATGGTAGTCAGCGAGCGACGAGCACGGCCTGTCAGGCAGCCGGCAGCCGAAACAGTTGAGGAGGCAGAGGAAACCGTAGATACCGAGGTCCCTGAGTCGCTTTTTGGACGATCGCCCGTGCTGCCTCCACCGGCAGTTGCCCGAAGACCATCTGTGGTGCCGGAAGGAGTGCAACCTCAGGTAGCACCCGTTCCGGTCTCTGTCTCAGATGCTTTCGTGATGACCCTGGGCTCACGTGATGTACGCCAGAAGCCAGGTTACTCTCGTGACATCTACATTCCTCTGGCTGCTCGGAATGCCATGCCGTCCTTCTGGGGATGGCCTGACCAGTTCCGGCCGGGTTCCGGCAAAACTATCGGTACTTACACGGAACGGTTCTTGCGCATCCGCGTTTTCAATGCCCAGGGAGAGCGCCACGATGAGTCACACGTGCGTCTGTATTTCTATGCTGAGAAGAGTGAGTTTCGGTTGAATTGCACATCTCTCGTGCGCGGTGCTAGTGTAGATGACATTCTCCTCGTTCGCACTTTGACGGACGATCCAGATTGGGACTACGAAGCCAGCGTTGTGTCAGCTTCTGATCCAAGTTATCCCAGCCTTTCAACAGCGTGTTCGACCTTGGTGCAACCGCCGTCAACCAAACGATGGGGATACGTGTGACTGCTTGCGAAGTGTGAAGATGGTCTCTGTGCGAATAGTGTTCTTGCTGTGAGCCATATAGGCGGCTTGATCTGTCATCGGCATCTTGTGTATCAACTCGAAACCAAGCCCCTGACCGATGTCCATCAACAGTTGATCCGTGCATATTTCGATTCGTTTTCCGCCTGCCACCGTGGTACTGT
>JBHIBM010000450.1:0-1702 GCA_046759085.1 Candidatus Zixiibacteriota bacterium | reverse complement strand
TGCCGGAGGGGGTGGTAATCGAGACCCAACCTCCTGCCGGGACCCTGATGGACCTGAAAAGCGAGGTTTCCCTGGTGGTCAATCGCAAGAGCGACACCGGGACTATTCTGGTGCCGGATTTCGCGGGCAAAGATCTGGAGCGAGGTCTGAAGTTGGCCGAAACGTTGGGCCTTGTAATCAGGCACATAACCTATCGGGTGGAGGATAGATTTCTCCCCGAAACCATAATATCACAATCTCTGATTCCGGGGATAGAGGTCGATGACGGTACCGAGATCGATTTCGTGGTGAGCGTGACCGAATAGAAAGAGAGACGTGACGTGCACGGGATTGCCTTGAGAAACCACTTGAGCCTTTTTCTTCTCCTACTCCTGTTGGTTGAGCCAACTTACGGGCAGAGGCGCTCTCGCCCGGAGGTGGGTCGATCTCCGACGGCCGGGAAGTTCCGCTACGTCACGGTCCAATTGGGGGCAATCGCCGGCCCTTCGGTCTCCTCTTACACTGACAGGCTGAACGACACCTTCGCCTCCTGGGGCTCTTCGGATCGGATTGAGGATTTCGGTCCCAACTTCTGTCTGGGTCTGGGGGTTTGCGCTTCGCTCTCCCGACACTTCAGCTATCAGTTTGGCCTCAACATCTATTCTTTCCAGACCGAGGCGAGTTTCATCTATATCGATGGCCAAGGTAACACTGTCAGCCGCCGCCAGGAGCTGAGGTTTGGGGGAGCTACATTCGGGCTGAACTTCTTTTTGAATCCGACTCTCGAGGCGGAGACCCGCTTCTGGCCCTTCTTAGGGGCTGGAATCGGACTGGTATCGTTCTACCTTGATGAGCTCGTGGACCTAACCGTGGATGGCTATCCTTTGGGTGGCAGCAGTGCTCGCCGAACGAAGATAGCTTTGGCGGGAGGAGTTGTGTGTGGAGGAGTCTATAAGGTCTCGCGCCGCTGGGGATTGATCATCCAGGGTGAGTACCTGTTCTCCAAGGCGAGAATGGATTTCTATCTCGGGGATGACCAAGAGATAAAGCTCAATCAGGGGTTGTTCAAGTTAGGGACGATCTATCTTTATTGACACTGCCTTCTCCGCGCTCAACGGGAGGTGGTCCAGTGCCCTCTACCACGGGGCCCTTCTCCAGCAACGATAAGGCCGCATGAGGGCTTGTCCATCTCCGTTTTCTCTTGACATCCCGTCAATACAAGCTATAATTACTTTTGAAGGACGTGTAGTCAGTAGGCTATGTCGATGTGAAACTGAGGGGGTAGTGATGCGCTCTTTATTGGCAACTCTTTTGGCAGCAGTCGTATTCTTTCCGTTGACTGCTAATGCTACCGACGTCGAAGGCGATGTCTGGGGCACCTGGACAAGGGAGAACAGCCCTTACAACGTCATTGGAGAGGTTCGCGTGCCACCGGGATCAACACTGGTGATTGAGCCGGGGATTGTCGTAGACTTCGAGGGTCTATACAAGTTCATCGTGGACACTTCGGCTACGCTTCTGGCGGTGGGAACTGAAACAGACTCAATCTACTTCACCAGTGACAAACCTCCAGTCGGGTGGCAGGGAATAAGGTTCATCGGCGCTTCTGACAGTTCTCGACTGAGTTATTGTTTGCTGGAATATGCAAGAGCCGTTGGGCAGAATCAGGACAGATATGGTGGCGCTCTCTACTTTGCCCATTCCAGCCCGACTGTGAGCAATT
>JBHIBM010000449.1:0-1719 GCA_046759085.1 Candidatus Zixiibacteriota bacterium | reverse complement strand
ATGTAGTCACACGGGCACACATCACCGTAGGCCGTAACGAATATCCGCCCTGTCCCAGCAGCGCAAGATGGGGGTCCCCAAAGCCTTCGAGCGCACTTGTTTACCAGATGGTAGACCCCCTTCTCTTTGAGTTTCCTGTCAATGTAGGCAAATTCCTCATCTGACAGCAAGAAGTCTTGTGCTTCCGCGTCATAAGCGCAGGGATCCACCAGAGTTATGCCGCGACACCCCTTTTCCAGGGCAAGATCAATCAGTTTGAACGTGTCACCGTTTTCGAGAGCTTTCCTGGTTGTTACGTGATTCATGAAGTAGGTTAGACCTATCTTGATCGAGTACTCGAAGTTGTTCAACAACTTCTCGTAGGCCCCGGGCACGCCAACCTCTTCGTCATGGTTCTTGCCAATACCCCAGAAATTGAATGCCAGAGTTGTAAGCCCTGCGCTGTGCAGATTGTCCAGCAGTTTTTTTGTTACCGCTATGCCGTTCGTTGAAGAGTGCGTCATCATAGCCTTGCTTCTCGCATACCTGACGACATCTGCCATACACGGGTACAGAGTTGGTTCACCGCCAGTCAGGATGACTGCATGACCACCCAGCTTCCTGACAACATCTACGATCTTGAAAACTTCGTCTAATTCCAAGGCGTCCCCCTGACTATTGGCAATCCCCTGGACGGAACACCCTTTACATTTCGCTGTACAGCTCACATTTGTCTGAATGATCACATCCCTGAACATATCCTTTCCAGTGGTGATCTTGTACAATAACTTCTGAGCAGCCCGCGTATACATGAAAGGAGCCTTGTGCAACCCCTTCATTTTCCTGGCCGCGATCACTGTGTTGTGAATTCCCTGCCATAGCGAGAAGTCGTTCATTCTTCGCCTCCTAGCTGCAGTGATCCTAAGTTTCCGGATCTGTCATCCGGGCGTTTGCGAAACCCTCCAAGGCCGACTAGCTCAAATACACCGCCGATCAAAGACCAGATGACGTTCACGGCTGAACCAGCCACACCGACAGACACAGCAGAGACGTTGCTCATGCCGAGCAGAGGCAGGACAGAGCCAAAAACCGTCTCGTTAAGACCAATTCCGGCCATCGTCAGAGGTAACTGGACGAGAATGGTTGTAAGCATACTTACAAATAGATACTGATCGAGCCCCATGTCTGGAACGAAAGCCAGCAACAAGCTATAGATAGTTGTCTGGAAGATTGCGTTCACGGCCAGACTGACGCCGGCAACTTGCATAAATCGCCGTGGTGAAACGAGACTCCTTCGGAGTGCCCACACGATATTGTTGATACGCGCCGAAACGCTGTGTGGAACAAGTCGAAGTCGCCCGACCCTGCACCTCTCACCATCACCAGCACCACCCCCCCTGCCGTAACAAGCACCCCGAGCAAGACCAGTGTCACCATAGTCACGCCAAATGGGACAACACTTCTCAACGAGAGGCTGGCTGACGCGACACATAGAAATATCAACCAGGAATAGTTATCCAGTATCCGCTCAAGGAGTAACACCGAAAATGCCTGAGCCCGCTCTCCGTCAACCGAACTCATACGATGCCACCGGACAAGGCCTCCGGCAAGGCTCGTGGGAAAGACCAGCGTGTAGAACGCTGACGCCAGGTTCAGCGAAAAGACGTTCAAGACACTAGCCGGCATGTTCTGCAACATCAAGAGCATTTGTGTCCGCTTCGCGAACAGCATTTGAGCGCC
>JBHIBM010000448.1:0-1725 GCA_046759085.1 Candidatus Zixiibacteriota bacterium | reverse complement strand
TCTGGAAGTCATTTTTCCCGCACAGCCCTTGACAGTTTCCTTAAAGCTGCTTATGATGGCATTTGGCCTAGTTCCTCCTAGCGGCGAGGGAAAAGAGCGGTGAGATCGAGAGTTGTCCTGGTCAGACATAAGAATATCTTCGATAATCAGAGAAGCCTGAAAGGAGCGAAGGTCACCGAAGCGCTAGACGCTGGCTTGAAAGCCTTGACGGGGGATGGGGACTCGAGGGACAGCCTGCGCAGGCTCTTTGATGCCTCCAGCGCTGTTGCCCTGAAGTTGAACTGTCTGGCAGGCAGAATGCTCTCCACCGCGCCGGAACTTACCTTCTCCTTAGCTGAAGAGCTTCACTCCACCGGCATTGGGAAGAGCAGTGTCATCATCTGGGAGCGTACCGGGAGGGAACTGGCTTCTGCCGGATATAGCCTGAACACAAGAGGAGGCGATTTCCGAGTTCTCGCTACTGACAGCAGGGGAGTGGGCTATTCCTCCTCTCTGTTAGTCTCCGGGAAAGTCGGAAGTCTTCTCAGCAGGATCATGACCGGTATCGCGGATTTCGCCATCAACATGCCCATCCTTAAAGACCATAATCTGGCGGGCCTCTCCGGCGGCATGAAGAACTATTACGGGGCTATTCACAATCCCAACAAGTTCCACGATAACAACTGTGATCCCTATGTTGCCGATGTGAATGCCCTTCCCGACATCAAGAACAAGAACAGGTTGACCGTCTGCGATTGCACCAGGGTTCAATACCACGGTGGGCCAGGATACAAGCCTCAATGGTGCGAGAACTTCGGCGGGATTTTGCTCTCCACAGACCCCGTCGCCTTGGACCGAATTGCGTATAACATATTAGAGGAGCTGAGGGAAAAACATGGCCTTAAGACCCTCAAGGAAGAAGGACGAGAACCGAAGTATATTTTCACTGCCGGAGATGACGAGCACAAACTGGGTAGTTGTTCGATTGAGGAGATAGATTTCGTTGAGGTAACTCTATCTTAGCATGAGTAGAATCGATCGCCGAGAATTCTTGAGATATGGTGCCCTGGGAGCCTCCTCATTGGCCCTGAGCTCCTTCCCGTTTGGAGGGAAAATCTTAGACCTCTGTTCCCGAGCCTATGCCCTAGAATTGGCGGGTGACTTGTCGACTGAGGAGGCGCGTTACTATAAGAAACTCGAGGAGTTGGTCGTTGAGTGTGAGCTCTGTCCTCGAAGCTGCAAAGTTGCCGATCGGGAAAGAGGCTACTGTGGGGTCAGAGAGAACCGGGAGGGTAAGTATTTCACTCTGGTGTACTCCCGACCCTGCAGCCTCAACATCGATCCCATAGAGAAGAAACCGCTTTTTCATTTCCTTCCCGGCACCACCGCCTTTTCGATGGCGACCGCCGGTTGCAATGTTAACTGTAAGTTCTGTCAGAACTGGGATATATCCCAGGTGCGGCCGGAGCAGACCCGCAACTACTATCTCCCCCCGGAGGAGCTGGTCGATTCGGCGGTCCGCTATAAGGCCCCGACCATCGCCTATACTTATTCGGAGCCGATCATCTTCTACGAATACATGTATGACACCGCCAAACTGGGACATACTAAAGGGATTCGCAGCGTGATGATAAGCGGTGGTTACATCAAGGAGAAACCGCTCGTGGATTTGCTGAAGCATCTTGATGCAGTAAAGATCGACCTCAAAGCCTTCACCGAGAAATACTACAAGGAGGTCTGCCACGG
>JBHIBM010000447.1:0-1730 GCA_046759085.1 Candidatus Zixiibacteriota bacterium | reverse complement strand
CGGACTATTTTGCTGATTAGTCTGATTAATCTGATTAATCAGCGGACTATTTTGCACCCTCATCCTGGCGGCGAAGAGTCCATAGGTGATGGTCTGAGCGTAGAGGTCAGCGAACCTTTCCTCTGTCAGAGACCCGATGAGCTCCTGCTGAAAGGCTTTGTAGAATCTGGCTACCTCTTCGTTCTCCCTTGAAAGCTCCTCCTGTAGGATGCGCTCAAGGAAGCGGGTCCTCTTGGCCAGTTCGATGGAGAGGCCGGAGGAGGTCCTTATTTCGGGGGTGGAAAAGGAGAAGAACTTGTCGAGGAACTCGAAGAATAAATCCAACTTCTCAGGGACGGGAGGGTACTTCAAACTTTGTAGAATAAATTGGCGGCCCACCTCCACCCTATCTATGAGGTCGCCGTGTCTGTACAACCTGAATTCCAAGAGATTGGTTAAGATGAGGTTTGGAAGGGACTCCAGATACCGCCTCAACTGTTCCGAGGCCTCGGCATCACGCAGGTCTGTATCCGGCGGCTTCGCCTCGATGTAGCCTATGATCTCCCCATCCCTGCGGACGAGGAAGTCGGGGATCCCCACCTCCGTCTTCTTAGGCTGGACCAGAACCCCCGCCTCACCTGACGAACTCTCTCGCCTTTTCTCTAATGGAATACCTTTTAGGCGAGAGAGTTCGTCACCTTCCAGGGGGAGAAGCCGGGAGCATTCCTCCACCAGCCCCTTTAAGGCGGGATAGAAGCTCTCCTCCCTGAAGCCGCCCCCTGTATAAATCTTGTGGATCTCCTTGAAATAGGCCTTGAGAGCCCTCTCAAGCTTGCCCTTTTGCGCTCTTTTCATCTATTCTTCTCTCAATCAACCGCCGCAGCTCTTCAACATCCTCCGGCTTGAGATGCGGAGGCGCATCCATCGCTGCCAACACCGCTTGTGGGGAACCAAGCATTGCTTCAAAGGGGGTCACCAGCACTTCCGTCCCTTCTGGGAGCGCGACCCCTTCCTCAAGCACGACCGTTTTGTCCTTCACCACGCCTCTATAGGTTGTTCTCGTCATATTCATCCTCCTCTATGGCCTCATGCACAGTTGCGGTAAGGAGTTCAAATTTAACTGGCAGGTTTTCGTCGATTTTAAACCTCATGGCCTCATCTCAACTGCTACGGGAACGAACCGCTCCCAGGCCAGTTTGGCGCGGATTCATGGTTATCACCTCCACGTTTTGGAAGTCGCCGGTCCGCTTAATGTTTTCGGGCGCATTCGGAAGCGATGGTGGATCGGATGCCGGTAATCACTCCACTCGCAGGCGCTTTACGATCTCGCGCCTGTATTCCGGAAAGTAGCGGCCGATCACCATCAGGTCGAAGGAGCTTAGGATCGACTCCTTGGGCTCGCGTTCCAAGAGGAATCGAAAAGACTCCGTCACCAGGTCTTCGGGGCTGACTTTGCCTGCGACCAACCGTTGATAGTCGGCTTTCCGGAGTGTCACCCGGTGGTGACTCTCTCCCTTGCCTTCCTTCACGGTTACTTGGAACTCGTAGCTATCGTCGTGATCTGTTTTCTTCACCTCGATGCTCATCGTGATTCTCTTAAACCTCCTGTCTTCGTGAAAGCGTCAGAAAGCTGCTGCATAACGGGCCGCGGCTAGCCGAAGTGCCGCGCGAAGCGCAGCGGAGCCGGCAACCCGCTGTTTAGCCGAAGTCGCTAAACATTCAGCGGTAAACATCGCGCCGATGACCAATGT
>JBHIBM010000446.1:0-1733 GCA_046759085.1 Candidatus Zixiibacteriota bacterium | reverse complement strand
GTCTTCAATTGGCATACGGACTCCCCTATCTCTTCTTTACGCAGAGGATTCTGCTCAACTCTTGCTCTAGGTCAGAGGCGGGAACCCTCGGCAGGCTGATAAGGGTGGTCTTCCCCCGCTTTCCGCGACCAGAAGGCTCGGTCTTGATTATGCCCAGAGCGGAAAGCTCCTTCACATATTTCCAAAGTTGGGTGTGACCTCGCCTTTTTTCATCACACTCTTCACAAACAATGGTGTAGGCATCCTCAGCCTCCCCCATGGATATATAAGCGGCTCCAGTTTGCTTGAAACGTCTCGCAACACCGAGGAGAAACAGTTTTTCGTGAAAACCAAGGGAGGAGATCATGTCCTTCCGCACCACAGGATAGACGCTAACCGCCGCCTTTCGAACGTATTCAGGCAAAATTCTTGGCGATGCTGAAGCGTCGGCATACTTGCCGGCTCGCCAAAGAAGCTCGATTGCGTAGCGTGCATCCCCTCCCTCTGAGGCTGCTAACTCGGCGATGAGGTCTACGATCGATGAAGAAACGGCTCCGTGGCTAAAGGCGAGTGCCACCCGATCATTTAGAATGTCTCGAAGTTGAAGCCTTGAATACTCCCCCAGACGAATGATGTTGCGCTGAAGGGTGCTCCTAGTGCTGGAATCCAGCATGTCTAGATATTCGGGTTCACGAAGGACACAGAGGAGAGAGAGCCTCTGGGGAGCCTTCAAGCGGTCTTCCTGAATGCGGGTGAGATTGTACAGGGGGTCGGACCCCTCACTGCGGATAAGCGCCTCCAACTCGTCCATGGCCAAGATGAGATAAGCGTTTCGTTCGTCAAGAATCTGCATCAGCATCTGAAGGAGCTCCTCCGCTGAATAGCCGCGTCTGGGGAAACGAGGATAAAACCTTAGGATGATTCGCTGAAGGATCATGAAAAGGCTTCCCCTACACTCGCGACAATTGACGTGAACATAATGTAGGTTGATCCCCCGCTCCTGCGCCTCCTTTGCTATGTTTAGCCCGAAGTGCTGGGAAAGAACCGTTTTTCCGGTTCCGATCTCCCCAGAAATTAGGACGCGTTGCGCCATTTTCCCGGGGCTTTCGATGGCGAAGCGGAAAAACTGGTTTAGAAGGTTGAGTTGGGGCTCCCTGTGGAGTAGGCGAGGCGGCACGTAGTTGATGTCCAGTTTGCTTTCGTCCTTGAAAACACTGAGGTACCGATGCATGGTTCAGCCCATAGTCTTCATAGTAAGCAGACCAATTTATCATTTTTGTCCCTTAGAAAGAAAATAAAGGTCTGGGAAAAGTGGAAGTGTCGGCTGCCCAGAGTGATAAATTTGATATACTGAAATAATCGAAACATATTACGATTAGCGTTGAGGCTGTCTACGGTACTCATGGGGTGTGGCGGTTTACTCGAATTGGGAGTCATGGGTTTCAAATGGTTTGATCTGATTCAGCTTCTTTATTATCATCCTGAGCATCTTGCCTTTGTGGGATGGCGTTTTCTGTTACAACTCGTGTTCACTTTGATAGGCATATGCTTTGTGATCAGTCCGAGATACCTTGGCATGACGATAAGAACCGGTGCCATCGGAGCGTTGATAATGATTTCACTTACTGGAACACTGGCTTCCTACCACCTGCGGGATCTACTCGGTTTCGATTGGTTTATGGGGATCATATTATTTGGAGCCTCAGTCCTGACACTGATTGGAAGCATCACGAAGTATGGCGAGATAAAAGAGC
>JBHIBM010000445.1:0-1736 GCA_046759085.1 Candidatus Zixiibacteriota bacterium | reverse complement strand
GCCGTAGTCTGGATCGCTTAGCCGGCTACAAGGTCTCCCCGATTCTGTGGAAGACCGTCCACAGGGGTCTCTCCGCCGGCAGGGTGCAGTCGGTGGCTCTGCGGATGATATGCGAACGCGAGAAGGCGATTCGGGAGTTTGAGCCTCAGGAGTACTGGAACATAGGCGCCGATTTCAGAACCGACGAAGACGAAATCTTCCGGGCGAAGCTGACTCACATTCGCGGCAAGCTTATTAAGATCTCCAACCGCAAGCAGGCCGAAGAAGCCGTGGGGGGAGCCAAGAAGGAGAGCTATTCGGTCTCGGAGGTCAAAAAAGAGAAGAAGAGACGCCACCCCAATCCCCCCTTCATCACCAGCACCCTTCAGCAGGAGGCTTCCCGAAGGTTGGGCTTCAACACCAAAAGGACAATGATGGTGGCTCAGCAACTATATGAGGGGATCGAGTTGGGTGAAGAGGGCTCGGTTGGTCTCATAACTTACATGCGCACCGATTCGATTCGCATCTCCCAGGAGGCGAGGCAAAGCGCCTGGAGGTTTATCGCCCAAAACTTCGGGAACAACTATTTGACGAAATCGGAGAGGAAATATCGCTCCAAGGGGAAGGTTCAGGATGCCCACGAAGCCATCCGACCGACCCGGATCGATAGGAGACCCGAAGATGTCAAGAGATTCCTGAGCAAGGATCAACTCAAACTGTATGAGCTAATCTGGTCTCGTCTGGTTGCCTCCGAGATGTGTGCGGCCCTGTTTGAGAACACCACCGTTTCGATAACCGGCGGGGAATTTCTGTTCAGAGCCACAGAGGCCAAACTCCTCTTCGACGGTTACCTCCGGGTCTATCAGGAGAGCGAGGAGGAAAACGGAGAGAAGGAGGAGAAGACGAAACTTCCAGAGTTGGAGGTTAACGAAAGATTGGATCTCTTGAAGCTGCATCCGAAACAGCTGTTCACCAAACCTCCTCCCCGCTTCAGCGAGGCCTCCTTGGTCAAGGAGCTGGAGGCCAACGGGATTGGTCGACCCTCCACCTATGCCCAGATAATCTCGACCCTAAAGGACCGCCGCTACGTCTCGATGGAGAAGCGGAGATTCTACTCCACCGAACTGGGGGAGGTGGTCAGCAAAATCGTCACCGAGAACTTTCCGCACATTTTCAATGTCAAATTCACTGCCTCCATGGAGGCGGAACTGGACAGAATCGAAGAGGGGAAATACGACTGGCAACAGGTTTTGAGAGATTTCTACGAACCCTTCTCGAAAAGCTTGAAGAGAGTGGAGGCTAACCGGCAGGATATTAAAAAACAGATTCAGGAGGAGACCAGCGAGACTTGTCCCGAATGCGGAGCCCCGCTGGTGATAAAGTGGGGCCGCAATGGGAGATTTATCTCCTGCTCCGCTTACCCGGAGTGCAAGTTTACCAAACCGCTCCAGGAGGAAGAGGCAATCACCACTGAGGAGAAATGCGAGAAGTGCGGTTCTCCGATGGTTGTGAAGAGCGGTCGCTACGGGAAATTCCTGGCCTGCTCCGCTTATCCCGAATGCAAATCGACAAAACCGTACGATCTCGGAATCCCCTGCCCCCGGGAGGGGTGTGAGGGGAAGCTCACCGAGAAACGCTCCAAGAGAGGGAGGATCTTTTACGGATGCACCTCCTATCCCAAGTGTGACTTCGCCACCTGGGACAAACCCGTAGCGCAAGAGTGCCCGAGCTGCACAGCCAGGTTTATGGTGTCCAAA
>JBHIBM010000444.1:0-1746 GCA_046759085.1 Candidatus Zixiibacteriota bacterium | reverse complement strand
GAGAGCAGAGCCGGGAAGGCCGGGGCAGAAACAGAACCTCTCTTTAGAGCTGAAGCTTCTGGCGGATGTTGGCCTGGTGGGGAAACCCAACGCCGGCAAGTCAACCCTCTTGAGCCTGCTCTCCAGCGCTCACCCCAAGATCGCCGATTACCCCTTCACCACCCTGAGACCGAATCTGGGAATCGTCAAATTGCGAGAGTTCAAAAGCTTCGTGATGGCGGACATCCCCGGCCTCATTGAAGGTGCGCACCAGGGGAGGGGCTTGGGAACCAACTTCTTAAAACATATCGAGAGAACCAGAATCCTGGTTTATCTGATCGACTCCGCCGAGGGAAGTCCCCAGGGGGACTTCCATACCCTGAGAGGTGAAATCGAGAAGTTCAGCCACAAACTCGCCGCCAAGCCCGCGATTTTGGCTTTGAACAAAACCGACCTTCTCTCTGAAACGGAAAGAAAATCCCTTTTAGAAATTGACTGTCGGGTCCCTTTTTGTTTAATTTCCGCCATCACCGGTGAGGGGAAACAGAAGCTTCTCTCCCTGATCGAGAGGCAGTTAGAGTCTTGAAGAAGTGAACCAGGAGAGCTTAAAATACCTCCTCGCCCTGGCGACGGTGCCGGATGTGGGACCGCTACGGTTTCGGTCGCTTCTCGGACATTTTCGGGGAGCAAGGGAGGTCTTCGAAGCACCCCAGAGGGAGCTGGCAGAACTGCCCCAGATAGGCCCCAAGACCGCTCAAGAGATCAAAAGCTTCGACCGCTGGGATTTCGTGGAGAAGCAGCTGAGCTGGTCAAATGAGATCGGGGCTAAGTTCCTCAGATTTGATGACGGCTTCTACCCCGCCAACCTGAAGAATATCCCCGATGCACCCCCACTTCTGTATATGCGTGGCGAGGTCCTGCCCCAGGATGAAAAGGCGATAGCGGTGGTGGGGAGCAGAACCTTCACCAATTACGGCAGAAAGGCCACCGAGCGGATCGTCGGCCATCTGGCGGAGTTGGGGGTAACCATCATAAGCGGCCTGGCCCGGGGGATCGACAGCTGCGCCCATCGCTCAGCCCTGCAGGCTAAAGGTCGAACCATCGCGGTCTTCGGCTGCGGGCTGGATCGCATCTATCCTCCGGAGAATGGAAAGTTGGCTCAAGAGATTCTCTTCTCTGGGGCCTGGCTGTCGGAGTTCCCTCTGGGCACCGAACCGATGGGGGCCAACTTCCCTAGGCGGAACCGCCTCATAAGCGGGCTTTCCCTCGGGGTGGTGGTCGTGGAGGCCGGCGAGAAAAGCGGGGCACTCCTCACCGCCAGAGAAGCCTTGGAGCAAAATAGGGAAGTATTCGCGGTACCCGGAGACATTACCAAGGCCACCAGCCGGGGGACCAATTCCCTCATCAAGCAGGGAGCGAAGCTGGTTACCGGGTTGGAGGACATACTTGAGGAGCTGAAGGGCCTCGGGATCAAGGGCAAAGAGAGAAAAGCGCACCAAGAGAGGCAGCTATCCCTGCCGCCTGAAGAGAGAAAGCTTTACGACTCTCTGGGCGAGACCCCCTTTCACATCGACGAGCTTGCAGAAACCGTGGAGAGGAGGACCTCCGAGGTTTTGGCAACGCTTCTGGGGTTGGAATTGAAGGGCTTGGTCAGGCAATTGCCGGGGAAGAGATTTATCAGAGAATAGGCAGAGCTTCGTCACCGGAGGCGACTCACCTTCGGCGGGAAGTCTGCAGGTTAGCGTTTGATAAGAAAAGAGGTAAAGG
>JBHIBM010000443.1:0-1759 GCA_046759085.1 Candidatus Zixiibacteriota bacterium | reverse complement strand
TCGACGGCATTCCTTCGTGCGACTCTCAGAGCCTCAAGGGAGATGTCAGTGGCGATGATTCTCGCACCCACTAAGTTCTTCGCCAGGGCAATTGCAATGGCACCGCTTCCGGTGCCTAAGTCTAAAACGAAAGCCTTCTCTTTCCCTTTGAAGAAATCCAAAACCTCCTCCACCAAGATCTCCGTCTCCGGTCGGGGGATGAACACCCCCGGAGTCAGCTTCAGAGTGACATTATAGAAATCACACTCCCCTAAAATGTATTGAAGCGGAAAACCGGAGGCCCGCTTCTGCACCAGTTGCTTAAACTCTCTCCAGTGGGCTTCGGAAAGACTTTCTTCGAGATGGAGGAGAAGTTCAGTCCGGTCATGCTGGGTCAGGTGACAAAGCAGAAGCTGGGCAGTAAGCTCGGGAGAATCGATTCCCACCCTCTTTAAGAAATCCTCTCCCCACGCCAGAGCCCCTCTGAGGTCAGTTGAGTCAACCATTAGAAGCAAGAGATGCTACCTCCATCGGGCTTATATCCGACCCTTCATGAATCCAAGTGAGGATACTGAGAAGCCGAACAACCTCGACGGGGATCCCCGAAAAGGAGATGGGGACTGCAACCGCTCTTGGCGAAACCGGCCGTTTCATCTTCTGGAGAGGCAAAGAGGGTGCTGGGATCAAAGCTGAAGAATAACAGTCCCCCAATCGCGATCACTCCAATGAAATCTCTGCGAGTTAACATCTCGACACCTTTGCTATTGTCTTCGGCTACTCCTGAACATATATTCAGACCAAATCTACCGCAAGCAAACGCGATGCTGAAAACCGTCCCTATTTTAAACTTTCTCTTCGATTCCGTCAACCGGAAACTGAGAAATCGGAGCCAGCTGTATGGACAGTGTCCTTTCACTTCTGAGTAGCATTCAAGGTTACGTATGGGGACCAGCCCTCATCATCCTTCTCCTGCTGACCGGTATTTTTCTCACCACCAGAAATCGATTGGTCCAAATCCGGCGCCTGCCCCACGCCATCGGCCTGATCTCCGGCAAGTATGACGATCCTGAAGACCGCGGGGAGATCACCCATTTTCAGGCTCTGAGCGCCGCCCTTTCGGCCACCATCGGAACCGGCAACATCGCCGGGGTGGGGGTTGCCATTGCCTCCGGGGGACCGGGGGCGGTCTTCTGGATGTGGGTCACCGGCGCCCTGGGGATGGCAATCAAATATACCAGCTGTATGCTCGGATTCCACTTCCGAGTCGTCCGCCCCGACGGCTCCACCTCCGGGGGACCGATGTATTATTTAGAGAGAGGTCTGGGATTGAAGTGGTTGGGGGTTCTCTTCGCCCTGTTTGCAATGATCGCCTCCTTCGGAATAGGCGATATGGTGCAGGCCAACTCCGTGGCCAAGCCTCTCGAAGAGAATTTGGGAGTGCCCACCTGGTTGACCGGCATAGTGGCCGCCGCCGTGGTGGCTTTAGTCATAATCGGGGGCATCAGAAGGATTGGGAAGGTCGCCTCCCGGATTGTGCCGTTCATGTGCATCATATATGTCCTGGGCGCGATCATTATCCTGATTGCAAACATCGAGAAGCTCCCGGGAGCTTTGGGTTTGATCTTCAAGTATGCCTTCACCCCGATGGCAGCCGGTGGGGGCATCCTGGGAACGGCGGTACGTGAGGGGGTGGCCCGGGGAGTATTCTCCAACGAATCCGGGCTGGGGAGCGCCCCCATTGCCCACGCCGCCGCCAAGACCAAAGAGCCAGTGCGGGAGG
>JBHIBM010000442.1:0-1766 GCA_046759085.1 Candidatus Zixiibacteriota bacterium | reverse complement strand
CCACCATTCTTAAGTTCATGTGCAGGAATTGTAAGGCGTAATAACATCCCAGGAAACCCAGTTTCTCGTTGCGGTCCTTTGCCACGCTCAAGACGATGTCCATCTCGGTGGGGAGGTTTAAGGCCGGAACCCAGAGATGTATCTGGTCTCTTTTGCCCTGCCGCTCCAAGGATTCTATCAGCTTGTCCTTGTTGGAGGCGACGATGTGGAGATACTTACGGTTATAGTTCCCCAGGGTCTCAACCCGGGTCTCTAACCTGGAAAAGGGATCTCTCATGACCGTTCATCAAAGCGCCGAGATTAGCTCGCTCAGATTCTCGCCGAGATTAAACTCACCGTATCCGACTTCCTCTTTTGAGGAGAGCAGTCGAAGCAGGTTTGTTTTCACCTTCTGGAACTGCCCCAGATAGTTTGCTTTCTCCACCACCATTCTCCAGAAGGTCGGCTCCTCTCCAAATTTCAAAAGCAGATGGAAAACGTGTCGGACGTCCATGCTCAAGCTATCGCGACTCTCCAGCTCCCTCTCCAGGCGGGGAGAGAGGAGTTTCTTCACGATCACATCCCAGGGGGTGGCCACCGGAAGGCTCAGGCGATAGCTTTTCCCCTCAAAGGTCACTTTGGATTTGAGGGTTATCTCCTCCTCGGGATTGGAGCGATAGAAATCGAAATCCCCGGGCAGAAGAATGTAGTCAACGTTGAACCAATTTCCGGTAAACCTCCAGGCGGTGTGGAGGCTGCTTATGGTTTTTCCCACCATCAGCTCCTCATCGAGGTGTTCAATCTCTACCTCCGGAGACTTGGGAGCCTCGATGAACTTATCCATACTTTCCCTGTCCTTGAAGAGCAGATCCAGATCCCACAGGACGGTGTAGGTGAGCACCCCCCGAATCAGAAGAGAAAAGGCTCCAATTATTATGAACGACTCACCCTTCTGCTCGAAGAGGTGCGACAGCTCCACCAGAATGTTTAAGAGATTATGACGCTCCCGGGGGATGACGTGCTCGTACCAGGGGGTTTCGGCAGCTTGATCTTCGTCCATTCAGGATGATTCTTGCTTCTCGGAGGCTTTATCTTTGTATCCCCTGGCGGCCTCCAGCCCGGCCTCGAAGGCTTTCAGGTTTAACTCCTCGGTTCCCTTGGGAACCCGGGCCAGAATCGCGGTGCGGATGGCCTCTTCTGACACCACCCCGGAGAGCTCTGTCACTAATCCCAAAGCGACGATGTTGGCCACCATCGTCTTTCCGGTCTCCTTTTCGGCGATGTTGGTTATGGGGACCTCGTAGGTCCGGAAGTCCCCCGGCGGCAGTTTTTTGACATACTGGGAGTCGACCAGAAGTATGCCTCCGGGCTTTAAGTCCGCGGAATACTTGTCGCAGGACTCCTGGGTCAAGGCCAGGAGGCAATCGATGTTTTCGGCTTTGGGATAATCAATGTCGGCGTCGCTGATTATGACCTCCGAGCGGCTGGCGCCTCCCCGGGCTTCGGGACCGTAGGACTGGCTCTGGGTGGCGTTTTTATCGTCGTAGATGGCGGCGGCCTCCGCCAAAACCTTCCCCGCAAGGATCAATCCCTGCCCGCCGGCACCGCTGAAACGAACCTCATATCTGAAAGCCATTTTGGAACTCCCCGTTGGTCGTTAGTGAATAGTGAATAGTGAATGGTAAATAGTTAATTCGCAACTCTTACCCGTCAGTTCTGTCATCACGATTGACTGTCTACTGTCCACTGTTCACTATTCACTATTTCCTATTTCCTATTTACAGTCT
>JBHIBM010000441.1:0-1772 GCA_046759085.1 Candidatus Zixiibacteriota bacterium | reverse complement strand
TGTTCAACACCATCGGCAATAACGACAATTACGGTATATATTTAGAGGGTGTCGGCGGCGACACCTGTATTGTCGGCGAGGAAGACCCCGGCTACGGATCTGGGATGTACAGGGAGTATTTCGGGCCTGACTATTACTCCTTCAACTACGGTGAGTATCACTTCATCGTCTTCAACACCATCGAGATTACCTGGACGGTGGCCTCAAGTGGCGATACTGTCAGAACCTATTATGGAAATATCAGCCAAGAACAGATTGAGTGGGCAAAGAAAGACCTGCAACATGTCTCCAGAGAAACCCCGATGATCCTGGTGGGCCATATCCCCCTTATGGCGGTGGCGCCGATATTCAGCGGTTACTGGGAAGGCCAAATCATCAGTTACGATCTGGAGAGTCCGGAGCTGAAAAGCTTCAAACACGTAGTCAGGAATACCCCGGAGCTCATCAATGGACTTCTTGACGGTTATAATCTGATTTTAGCTTTGGCGGGACATCATCACAACTACGAGGCTGACCACTGGGCCGACGGTCAACATGACGCTTACTTCATCGTAGGAGGCTCGATATGCGGGCGATGGTGGTCAGGTGACCGGCAAATTGGGGGCAGTTCCTGGCCGGAGGGGTATCTTCTGGTCACCCTGAAAAAAGGGGAACTGGAGGATTTCGAGTATATCTCCTACGGCTGGAATGGGTATGACGAATAGTGCTGTCAACCGTGCTTTCGGGACTATTTCAACAGTAGCATCCTCTTCGACTGGGTTTCACCACTACTCGTCAACTTGTAGAAATAGACCCCGGAGGCGACCTTCTCAGCCTCCCAGTTGGCCGAATATCTCCGCGCCGGCAAGATATCGTTCACTAGAGTCCCAACTTTATCGCCTCGAAGATTGTAGATCGACAATTCCACTTTGCCCGAAGCCTTGGTCTCAAACTCTATAGCGGTCCTGCTGTTGAAAGGGTTGGGGTAGTTCTGCCTCAACACAAAGTTATCGGGAATAGAGGTCTGATGATCCTCCGCGCTTGCCATCTGCAATAGCCTATCAGCCGGAAACGTCAGATAGAGAACAGGGTTTTCAGTGTCAACTCCTTCCGGAGGATCCCGAACCACCGCCCCGGCGTCCTTATCGTTTATGTACAGAATGTGCAAAGTGGTATCCACGATCTCAGCCATGCTCGACCAATGGTCACTGTCACACTCACCCGGCCAGCAGTCTGGCGTTGGAGACTCGGTCATATTCACTCTTCTGCCCCAAGTTAGACCACCATCAATGGAGGCGGAGCCGTACAGTTCCCCGTTGGAATAACCTCCGATAGAGACATCGTCCAGAGTGAACTGGGTCCAGATGACGAACAGATTATTATCTTCGTCTACCCCGATCGAAGGCTTGCTCACCGTCAAATTGGCACTGCCAGGATTGGAATCCCACATGCCGTCCGCAATCGCTCTGATACCGGTGGCTAGAGACCAGTGCCAAAGAATCGAGGCGACATAACCCAAACCGGTCTCCGGCTCATAAAGTAGCGTATTCCAAATGATGTGTAACTGATCGCTGTAATCGTAGATGGCATCCAGATCCAGCCAGGCCCGGAAGGTATCCGGGAGGGCGTAGTTGGTTATGTTCACCCTCTGGCTCCAGTCCCAGTCAACTCCGTTCTGAGATTCGACATATAATACATCGCCGACGGTCTCGATCAGATCGCCCTCCACATGGTGGGAAAAGATGATGGTGACCTTGTCCGACACCGGCGAGGAGACCGGCTGACCCGTAATC
>JBHIBM010000440.1:0-1774 GCA_046759085.1 Candidatus Zixiibacteriota bacterium | reverse complement strand
CCATTTCCCCGTAGGTGTATGCCATCCCTTTTCCAGCGGGTGAGGTGGGGCTCCGCACGGTCCTCAGGATCCACACGGACCACGCCTCTACTGGAACTCACGAGGGTGTAGGTGCCGAGAGGACTTTTGTAGGATGAAACGAAGAAAATCTCGGGCTCAACGTTGGGTCCGTCGGGCTTGCAGACCTTACAGGCACGGTAACCGCGGGCCCTGGCCTCTTTCTGTGAGCTGAAGGATACGCGGTTCTCGGGTTTCATACGCTTGCCTGCGGGGCAGTCGACGAGACAATAGAAGCGCGTCGTGAGGCAACCCTGAAGTCCCTTGCTATCATTTCTTGCAGCCGTCATCTCTCTCTCCTATTTCTTGAAAAGTGTTCCCGGAAGTATCCGATCTTTGCCGTATTTTTCGGAGATTTCATCCAATGCGAGGTTAAGCTTCCTTCTTCTGGGGGAAGTGAACTCCGCCTGAAAGAGGGATAGCTGTTTCTCCTCACCTGGAGCGCACAATTGGGAAACGGATATCCCGAGCAGCCTCACCGGCCTCTTACCAACCTCTGTCTTTTCCAAAAGCCCACAGCATCGCCGGAAGATCTCCCCTCCGTCCTCCGTGACCTCCGGGAGGGTCTCGGAGCGGGTTACTTGCACGAAGTCATGGTATTTCACCTTCAACGTAACCGTCTTGCCCGCGATTCCGTGGCGGCGCAAACGGCGTGAAACCCTTGTGGCCAGAGAAAGGAGTTCCCTTCTTACCGCTTCAATATCGAGGAGATCATCGGCAAATGTCTCCTCGTGGCCAATGGACTTCACCTCTTCGCTTACCTCCACCTCGCGGTCATCTATTCCCTGGGAGAGGAGATGCAAGTGGGTGCCGTGTTTTCCGAACTTCCTCTCCAACACCTCCAGCGGGAGTCGGCTCAAGTCTCCTACGGTCCGAACGCTAAGCAGTGCAAGAGCCTCCTGTGTCACCTTCCCTACCCCCCACAGCTTATCGATGGAGAGCGATCCCAGGAACGCCTTCACTTCTTCCTCAGGCACGACTGTGAGCCCGTCGGGTTTTTGAAGGTCAGAAGCGATCTTGGCCACAAATTTTGAGGGCGCAACGCCCGCGGAAACCGTAATGCCGATCTCCTTGACAACTTGCCCCTTGATCATCTTTGCGATCTTTTCCGGGGAGCCGAAGAGCTTCACGGACCCCGTCGCGTCCAGGAAGGCCTCGTCTATGGAAAGGGGTTCGACCAACGGGGTGTAGTGGTAGAAAATCTCGAATACCTGCTCGGAAACCTCCTTATATCTGGACATCCTTACGGGCACAAAAATCCCCTTGGGACAGAGGCGCATTGCCGTGGCTACGGGCTGTGCGGAATGCACGCCGAATCTTCTGGCTTCATAAGAGGCTGAAGAGACCACACCTCTCTTCTGTGAACCACCGACAATTACCGGTTTTCCCCTTAACGAAGGATTATCCAATACCTCGACGGCCGCGTAGAAGGCATCCATATCAAGATGGATAATGGCTTTTGACCACATGGGGTTTCTCACCTGGTTACCGATTCGATGGGGGCCTTCCCCTTTAATCATTTTTCTCAACTCCAAGATAGGAGAAAAGCGCACTGGTGTCAAATCCAAATCTATGGCACCTTCTTCCTCCCTGTTACCTCATTCTCGCCACCCAGCCGGCGATAGCCCCTGCGGCACAGACGGGAATAAGCATCTAAAAGGCTATCTGCCAACTCCCCGTCGCCTCGACCGACCAACCAAAGGCAAAAGGACCTATC
>JBHIBM010000439.1:0-1775 GCA_046759085.1 Candidatus Zixiibacteriota bacterium | reverse complement strand
AGAGGTTGTGAATCGCTCTGGCGAAAAGCTCTTTTCCGGTCCCGGATTCCCCCAGGAACAAAACGGTGGTATCGGATGACGCCACCTTCTGCACCAGCTTGATGACCTCCTGAATCGCGGGGCTTCTGCCAATGACCTGATCGAAACCTAGGTTTTGAGCTAATTCCTCCCGCAACAGGATATTTTCCGCCACCAAGCGACGGTTCTCCAGTGCTCTCTTAATCAGCACCGTCAGATGATCGGTATCAAAAGGTTTGGTGAGGAAATCGAATGCTCCGATCTTCATCGCCTCCACGGCGTTCTCGACGGTGCCGTATGCGGTCATCACAACCACCACCGCTTCGGGGTCGTTGTCTTTTATCTCCGTGAGGACCTCAAGCCCGCTGAGCTTGGGAAGCTTGAGGTCAGTCAAAACCAGATCGTATCTTTTCTCCTTGGCTTTACTGGCGCCGACCATCCCGTCGGGAGCAACATCAACCTGATACCCTTCCGCCTCCAGAGTCTGCGCCAGCATGTCGCGCATGCCGTCTTTGTCCTCAATCACCAGAATAGAAGGCATAGTTCATTACCCCAGATAGATTGAGATTCACGAACTTGCACTAATCCAGTGTGAGTATCGGCAAAACAAGGCCAGACTGTAGGGGGACACCCCCATAATACTTGGTGGGATTCAGGGTTTACAGCTTCTGCAGGGGCTGAGGCAGTCGTTCAGCGCCTCCTCCCGGCTACTGTAAACTCTCAACTCCTCCGGGGGCTTATCTGTAACTGCGAGACAATTCGGACGGTGGAAACGATATGAGTCTTTCAAAGCCAAATATCGTGGTTCCTTCGGAGGTGGGGGCAGACTCCAGATTCCCAGGTGCTTCTCTCGGGCCTCCTTTTGAACTGCGCAAAATTCCTGCAGATGGCGGAGGTTCGGTGGATGGGGATAGATGTTTGCTAATCCTTCCTTGAGAAGCCTGAGATTGACCATGATGGTATCGACGTAGACATAAGCCAACATCCGGTCGTATGTGTCGCGAGTCTGCAAGTCAAACTCCAATCTGACGGTTTTGCCCTTGACCAGCTTCTCATTAGCTTTTTTTGCCTCTGAGTAGAACGGCTCCCCCTCTTCGGGAGTGTCGATGCCGATGTAGCGAACAGTAATCCCGTTGCTCAATCTGATGGTGTCTCCGTCGAGAATCTCAATTACTCGGTTCTCTTCTGTTTTCCTCTCTTCCCTGGCACAAAAAACGTGTAAGGAAAAGAAAAGAAGAGATAGAACCATTAACAGGCGACGGTGCCTTATCGGCATAGTAAACAGAACCAAGAAATCAGACTAGAATTGCTTCGCTGGTCCCTGAGGTTTCCTCCTTCACCAGAATGAGATTATCTACCCGGTCTTTGATCTCCTCCACGTGGGTGATCAGAAATATCTGCTGGAAGCGATTTCTCAAATTCGACAGCGCCTGCACGATGTTCTCTTTCCGCAGGGAATCCTGGCTCCCGAAGATCTCGTCCAGGATGATAAAAGAGAAGTGGAAATCGTGAGATTCAGAGGTCGATTGCGAAATCGCCAGACGGAGGCAGAGGTTGGCTAAGTCCTTTTCCCCGCCGCTATACCGCTCAATTCCGAACTTGTCGCCTCCGTCGTAAATGAAGATGTTGTAATCCTCGTCCAACTCCATCCCCCGATATTTGCCGTCGGTCATCTCCGTCAGGAGTTCGCTGGAGAGCTGCGACAACGAGGGTCGGATGCGGCTTATGAGTTCTATTCGCAGATCCCCGAAGACCTT
>JBHIBM010000438.1:0-1783 GCA_046759085.1 Candidatus Zixiibacteriota bacterium | reverse complement strand
CCCTTGTGCCCCGGAACGGATTCCGGCCTCGGAGAGTGTCCAAGAATCCGCAATAGAAGTCAAAAGCGCCCTCTAACATCTCTCTCCTTTTCTCGAAATCATCGATATACTTGAGGGGTTTAAGCTCTCTTGTCCTGACGATGGCATTCCCGCGAAATGGAATCCCACACAGCTTGCTCACTTTGCGGGACAAGAGTTTCAGAGCCTGAAAGAATCTGAATTGTGTCGGAGGAACAGACAGTAGGAAATCGATTTGTCCCTCTGACGGCAGAATCTCTTCCCGGATGAAGTTGCTTACTGTCTCTGCCAAAGGGAGCAACTGTTTTCTCTGCTTACGATACTTGAACTTGTAGAGGGCTTCTCCCAGCTCGGTGCGGGAGGTTTCGAACTGGTCAACATCGACCTTGACGCTCGAGATGGTGTGATAGTCCAGACAAAACCCTAAGTCCCACTCCCCATGAATCCTGATAGGATTGACTAGCATAGGCCCCCGGGAAAAAACTACTTCCTCCCCCTTATCAGGGTATATCTTGACACCCTGAAAAGAGAGCCCGGCTCCACCTCTGATTTGAGCTTCTCCAGGCCCTCTTGGAATTCCTCCTCTGGGACAACAGCAAGCTCCGGGCGAGTTCTACTCTCGACCGAATGAAGGAAATTGAGCCCGCTGAGAATCTCCCCCTCCCAGGTCTCACTTTCCAGATTCCTGAAACCGCTTCTCTTCAGCGCCTGCGAGATCCGGTAAACGCCGGGGCGACGTCTCCTTTTGGCTTCCACCAGAGAGGGGAAGTACCTCCCCAAAAACTCCCCCTCCATCTGAGGGTCGGAACGGCTGACGAGGCACACCTCGCCTCTGTCTTTGAGAACCTGAAGGATCTCCTGCAAGCTAAATTGCCAATCTTTCGAGAGCGGAATGACATCGATCAAGTACACCAAATCGAAAACCTCTCTCTTAAACGGAAAAGCTTCGCTCGCCGCACAGAGGAGGTTCAAATTCTGGTCTTTCCGTTTCTTTCCTTTTAGACCCTCAAAGGAGAGGTCAAGGCCGAAAACAGCCGCACCGGTCAGCTCCTTCACGATGTTGAGGTATTCACCCTTCCCACACGAGACCTGGAGAATTCTGCTCTCCGGCCCCAGCAGGGATAACCCCAGAACCTTTTCCAGCAACCTTTGTTGAGATCCCTTCATCTCCCAACGGCCAGCGGTGCGGCGGTCGGTATAATCGACCTTGATGGTCAGATCAGAAATCTGTAAGTCTGCATGACGGAAAAGCTCATCTTCATGCTCTCCATCTCGGCGTAATCCAGTTCCGAGCCGAGAACGCTGTGCGGAACCAAGAATATCGCCAGCATCAAAATGGAGGCACCCACGACGAACGCCCGGGGAGACCTGCTTCTGAAAACGGCAACCGTGGCTACCAGCCAGCCCAGAAACGCTATCAGGGTTTTGTTGTCCGTCAAGTCTATCCCGAAGGGAACCCCGGTCCAGTATTCCCCGAAGGCGAATTTCTGAACCAGGGGACCGAAAACAAATCCACCCAAGAATACCAGGGCTATCGACCACAGCGCATATCTTTTCAGGTTTTTGCTTGTCACAATCGCCTGCAGGCCCGCGCGGGTGGAGACCAGCATCGCCGAGAACATGAAGAGAATATGGGGTATTAGTACCGACAGAGGCACCGCCCCCTTGAAGCGTATGACCGTGCTTCCAGCTTCAGGGAGGGTCACTTGGCTGCTACCTTGTATCAGCTTTACCCTATACTGCACCTTCCCGGCAGGAGGCTGAT
>JBHIBM010000437.1:0-1784 GCA_046759085.1 Candidatus Zixiibacteriota bacterium | reverse complement strand
AGCCTGTGATTACAGCCATGTCGGCTCACTTTAATCCTTATTCACATCATGCGAACAACAAGACAAACGGTGAACGAGCCCGTCAATCGCGTGTGGCTTCAAAGAAGCGCAAGTTCATCTTGCCCTCACTATTGGAGTTGAGGATGTATTTTTTCATCCTTGGTAGAATTTTTTCCATGGTTTCCAGGTACAACCGCTCCAGGGTCACATCCAGGGAAGTACTGCTGCCGCTCCTACGGTACTCCGCCAGCATCTGCAGAAATCGCTGGGTATCGCCCTGGGCCCTGTTGATCACCTCCGCCTTATAACCCTCGGCCTCACGGATCATACGCTCGGCCTCCCCCTTGGCAGGCGGAATGAGGCTGTTGCGGTAGCCCTCGGCCTGATTGATGGTACGCGATCTATCCTCCCGCGCGCTGGCCACATCGCGAAAGGCATCAGCCACCTCATCCGGCGGATACATCCTGTTGATGTTTACGGTGATCACGGACAACCCACTTTCAAAGGCATCCAGAAGGCGTTGGACCTCGGCCTGCACCATGCGCTGGATCTCCTCCTTGGCGATGGTGAGAATCTCGTCCACCAGCATGCTGCTGCCGATGCGGGTAACGGCGTAGCGCACCACCTCGTTGATGATCTGGTAGGGGCGGTAATCCACCTTAAAGAGATATTTGGCGGGATCGGTAATGCGATACTGAATCACCATCTGTACGTCGACGATATTCTCATCGCCGGTGAGGATCTGAATCTTATTGGGCGACGAATGCACCCCGCGGTGCTCCGGCAAAAGAAGGCCAATACCCTCTCGTTGAATTTCTGAAACATTCACTTTATCCACCTGCTGGAAAGGCCAGGGCAGACGATAGTGGAGACCTTCGGTAATACCTTCCTTTACCACGCGACCGAACAGGCGCTCCACTGCCTCTTCGCCGGGATTGACCACGTAGGAGCCCGAAGCCAGGTACAGCCCCAACAGCACCACGAGCACCAGCACGGCGATGCGCCGCGGCCGCAGGTGCGCGAAGGCCCTCTGGATATCTCCTTTGATTTTTACCGTTTCCCACAGGCGGGCAAAAAAGGTCTGACCTTTCGAAAGAACCTTCTGAACACCTCCCCAGGCTCTTTGGCCCCAGTCGCCGAGCATCCGGCGAAATTTGGCCCCATTCAAATCCGGCTGTCGGTTTTCCTCCCGGTGTGGATGATCATTTTGTTTGGTGCCCATTTATCTCACCTCCCTCTCCTTCTGTTTCACCCGTTCCAGATACTTGAACAGCTCCGCGTCGGAAGGCAGGACGATGGTGGCCTTTTCATCGATGAGCTTTTCGTAAGCCTCCAGCGAGCGGGTGAATTCATAGAACTCGGGGCCCTTCTGGAAGGCATCGGCATAGATCTTGATTGCCCGGGCATCGCCCTCCCCTTTGATCGTTTCGGCTTTCTCGTAAGCCGCGGAGAGGATCATGGTCTTTTCCTTGTTGGCGGCGGCCCGAATCTTGGACGCCTCTTCGGTTCCCTGGGAGCGGTACAGCCGTGCCATCTTCTCGCGCTCAGCCCGCATGCGCTGGAACACGCTCTGCTTATTCTTCTCCGGGAAATTTAACACCTTCACCCGCACATCGGTCATCTGGACACCGTAGCCGGTCAGTTTTCGGTCAGCTACCCCTAACACCTGAGCCATCATCTCCGGCAGTTTCAAACTGTCCTCGGCCACATTGACCAGATGGTCCAGATCGTAGCGCCCAAGGGAAACCCCCAATTCGGAGAACACGACATCGTTCAATCGTTCT
>JBHIBM010000436.1:0-1792 GCA_046759085.1 Candidatus Zixiibacteriota bacterium | reverse complement strand
TGAATGGCTGGCGCTGGCCGTGGAGCTGGGGGCCATCGGCGAGGGGGGAGAGCCGATTGAAGTGGGCAAAATCGGCATCGGTCCGGAGATAGAGATTGTGGAGGTCGGCTTCTTCAAAGCTTTGACAGATGGGGTCACCAGCAGTGTCATAATCTCATACGAGATTCTGAAGTTTCTCTTCAATCTCTTTACCGGGGCTGTCTCGCTGAAGATGATCGGTGGCCCTCTGACAATCGTCCAAGTGGCCGGGGAGACCGCTCGCCAGGGGTTTCTGAGTTTGGTGACCTTCACCGCCCTTCTGTCGATCAACCTCTCCCTGGTGAACATTCTGCCCATCCCGGTCTTAGACGGAGGCTCTCTCTTCTTCCTGGGAGTGGAGGCCGTGAGAAGAAGGCCCTTGAGCCTCAAACAGCGGATGTGGATCCAGCAGGTAGGGATGGCGCTGCTTCTGCTACTTATGATTGTCGTAACTTATAACGATATCCTGCGATTGTTCGAATAATGCTCTTCCGTCGGTTCCGTCGACGGAGCAAACTTCTCTTCCAGACTGACGTATAAGAAACAGAGAAAAATGCTTCGGAGGTGAAGATGTTTTCCAAAAACAAAAAGCAGAAAAAGCCGGCGGCGGTGAAAAAAAGTGGCTTACAAATACTGTGGGACTACGTTCAGTCGCTCGGAATCGCCCTGCTTTTGGCTTTGGTCATCAAGACCTCGGTGGTGGAGGCTTACAGGATTCCCTCCGGAAGCATGGAGGATACCCTTCTGATTGGAGATTTCCTTTTGGCAAACAAGTTCCTCTATGGAATGCGGTTGCCGATTCCCTTCGTTGACGTAAGGTTGCCCGCAATCCAGGAGCCAAAGGCGGGGAATGTGATAATCTTCAAATACCCTCAGAATCCGAAACTGAACTACATAAAGAGGTGTATTGCGGTGGAGGGGCAGGTGGTGGAAATCAAGGACAAGAAGGTCTTCGTCGACGGGGTGGAGTTCGAAGATCCCCCTCATTCTAAACACACCGATAAAAGGGTTTTTCCTTCCAGCTACAACTTGCGAGACAATATGCCCCCCACCAGAGTGCCGGAAGGTTATCTCTTTGTGATGGGGGATAATCGTGACAACTCTGCCGATTCGCGCTTCTGGGGGTTTTTGGACCGCAGGTTGGTTCGTGGCAAGGCGATGGTAATTCACTGGTCCTGGAGACAGGACCCCAGAGCCCCAAAACTCTCCGCCTCCGACCCCCTATCCATCCCCAAGGTGATAGCATACAATCTCTGGAATTTCCCCCGCAGGGTGCGCTGGAGCAAGCTGGGGGATATAGTTCACTAAGTTGAAATTGGACATACATTTGATTTTCCGGCGGCGATAAGTTCGCCACCCTACGGGCCCGGTTTGTGTTGGGCTGGAAAGCCCGACCTATGCAGGCTCGGCCAGGACCGCAGCCCGCCCGAGGCGGGTGTGACCTGACGGTGCCGAATTCTCTGCTTCAATGCTCCTGAAATAGAATTGTGCTGTCGGATGCCGACATCCGACAGCTACCTACCACTTAACGTCAGATGTGGGCATCTGACGGCACGGGAACGGGAACACTTCTAAAACGTAGAGCGGGGAATTCATCCCCGCCGGAAGAAATCTACGGCTCTCACCTTATGAGGGTCATCTTCCTCACCAGGAGGTCATCCCCGAATCTTAAGCGATAGAAGTATATGCCGGAGCTAACCGACTGCCCACGACTGTCGTTGCCATCCCAGGTGATAGTGTAGCCCGCGGGGCCGTTGCCCGGCACGTATCTCTC
>JBHIBM010000435.1:0-1798 GCA_046759085.1 Candidatus Zixiibacteriota bacterium | reverse complement strand
GAAGTGGCGATGCCTCTTCGTTACGAACCACGAGCGCTGCTCTCCGAGCTGCCTCCGGAGGAGGAGTTGATGGCGGTTCTGAAAGCCTCCAGGGATTCTTTGCAGCCGGTAGAGCAGCATGAGGAGTTCTTTGAAGAGGCAGTTTCAGCGGAACCGGCCGGGGTCACCCTTCAGGGCGGCGAAGAGGTTGAAAGCGTTGGGTCTGAGGAACGAGAGGGTGAAGATGCCGTAGGAGAGGCTCCCCGGCAAGAGGAGATATACAACGATAAGCAAAACTCTTCGGGTCAGTAAGGAAGTCTACCCGATATTGATTTCCACACCGCTTCAAGTGTGGAGTTTTTTATGCGCCTGAACAGATTCTTAGCCTCCTGTGGACTGGGCTCGAGAAGAGCGGTGGAGGAATACATCACCACCGGCAGGATTAAGGTCAACGGGGAGGTAATCAGCGAGTTGGCGACGGTGGTCGACCCCGAGAGGGACAAGGTTGCCTTTGACGATCAACCCCTCTCGTCAGGAGATCGAGGGTTGTATATCCTCCTCAATAAGCCTTCGGGTTACCTGACCACCGCCAGAGACGATTTCGGAAGGCCGACGGTGATGGACCTGGTGAAAGATCTTTCCCAGAGAGTCTTCCCGGTCGGCAGGTTGGATATGAATTCCACCGGTCTGGTGCTCTTGACTAATGACGGGGAGTTGGCTTACGGGCTCTCCCATCCCAGGTATGAAATCAAAAAGACCTATCTGGTGAAGGTCGAAGGACGACCCCAGGAGGCCGATCTGGCGAGGTTAAAAGAGGGAATAGAGCTTGAGGAGGGGAAGACCTCTCCGGCACAGATCGAGGTGAAGTCAGAAGAAAGCGGCTATACTCTGTTTCAGGTGGGAATTCACGAGGGCAAGAAACGGCAGATAAGAAAGATGTTTAGAGCGATCGGACATCCGGTGCTGGAACTTGAGAGGATCACGTTGGGGAAGCTGCGCCTGGGAGCTCTCAAAAGGGGAGAGTGGAGAGAACTGACGCAGGGTGAAATCTCGGAGCTGAGAGAGCTGATAAAACAGAGAAAGTAGTTGAAAAAAGAAGACAAGCTTTGTATATTTCAGATTTTATGCTGAAGAGCAAAAAAGTCAGAGTAATCGCCATCGACGGACCCGCCAGCTCCGGGAAGAGCACCACCGCACGCTTGGTGGCCGGGAGGTTGGGTTACCTCTATCTGGACACCGGAGCGATGTATCGAGCCATAACCCTCAAGGCCTTAAGAGCCGGGGTCGATCTCGATGACGAGAAGGCCTTAGAGAAGCTGGCCAGGGATTCGACGCTCAGGATGAGTTTCGAAAACGAAGTGCCGAGGGTTTTCTTGAACGGTGAGGACGTAACCTCCCAGATCCGCTCGCCGGAGGTCAGCGATTCCGTCTCCAAGGTCTCCGCCTATCCCGGGGTGAGGGGAGCGATGGTAGCTCTGCAGAGAGAGTTCGCTAAAGAGGGGGGGATTGTAGCCGAAGGTCGGGACATAGGGACGGTGGTTTTTCCGGGGGCGGAGGTGAAGATCTTTTTGACCTGCGATCTGAAGGAAAGGACCAAAAGGAGGTATCTGGAGCTTGAGTCTCAAGGGATAAGCCGCTCTCCAGACGAAATCCGGGAGAACCTCTCCAAAAGAGATGAGATTGATTCTAACAGGGAGAGTTCACCCCTCCTGGAAGCTGAGGAGGCAGTGGTTGTTGACACCACAAACTTGACCATCGAGGAGCAGGTGGAAGAAGTCCTGAGACGTCTGAACAGCGATTCGGAGGTGACCTGAGACAT
>JBHIBM010000434.1:0-1798 GCA_046759085.1 Candidatus Zixiibacteriota bacterium | reverse complement strand
CGTTACCGCCTCCGACCTCCTCAACGTGGACCGTGAAGGAGGAAGGTCCGGTGGGTAACGTGGAAGGATGCGAAACGTTAAGGTCCTCGGGGATGTCGGTCCAGACCTCGGTGGCCGGGTCGCCCAGCCAGAGATACATCTTGGCGTTCTCCTGGCCATAATAGCCGTGGTAGTTGACTATGTAAGTGGCGGCGGCGTTGCTTATCCAACCGATCTGGTACAAACCCATCTGACAAAGCCAATCGAAAAGCACCTTGTCGTAGTCATGGTTCACAGTGGTGTAAGATGGGTCCGTCGCCCCCAGAGAGGCCACCGCACCACCCGGATACTTGTTCATCCAGGCCTCCCCCAGGCAACTGTACTGGATGTAGTGATTGTCGCAGGCGATGTTGAATACGATCGGTGTCCGACTTCCGTTCGACAGGGCATTGACGTTGGAGGTGGTCCAGCTCTCGTTGTAGTAGCTCCACCCCGTCCAGGCGGTGCTCGATCCATGACCGCGGTAGTTGACGACGTTGCGACCCCCATTTATCGCCGCGGCTACGTTGGCATTGATACCCGAGGGCTGGTGACCATAGTAGGTATCAACAATCCAGGGCGGCTGAGGAATCATGTAGTTGCGGATTTCCTCTTTACAGCCAACGTACTTCCCAGGTGCACCCTCCTTATGAGCAACCAGGGTGATCTTGTTCAGCCAGCTATCTAAAGCTGGGTTCTTTTCGTAATCTAAGATCTTATCGACCTGATTTTCGACCTGGTAGCTGGCTGTCACCGACAGCCTTCCCAGAGCTACGTCAGCGTACAGGTCCGGCCCTCCGGTGATGCAGGAATACCAGTAGTCACTCAGGTGCCCGCTCCAGGTGTAGACCGGCATGTAGCTCACATCCCCCACCAACAGCACATATTCCAGATCCCCTTGATTGTAACGCGTGGTGATCTCACTTTTGATCACCGAGGGGCTGGAGGTGCCAATCGAGACCACCTCGGTCTCCATTCCCTCCTTGTGATGCCAGTCTGCTAAAGGCTGGATGGCGGAGGTGAAATTAGGATGGGTGATAATCAGATAGACCGTCCCCGGAGAGTCGGGCTCTCCCACGCTGATATTGAGATGGTCGTAGTTGATCACATGCTGCTCATAGGCTCTTGCCCAACGCTCTGAGACCACCTCAACTTGAGTGTCGAGCAGGTTTACCTTCCCGCCGGAATGGTAGCTCAGCTCGATCACCGGATTCGGGTTAATCTCCAAACGGCCGGCCACGTAAGAGACCGGCGCGATCTCCAACAGCACCACCCGCAGATGCCGCCAGATGGCGGGATCGCCCACTGAAGCGATGATCCCCGGATAGGGCACCGTAGAGCGATACGCCTCCTCATCGAAGGCGAAGTCGGCTGACTGCTCATCCGTCTGCGGCTCCTGGAATGGATAGACCCGGTAGCCTTCGAGGACGACGCTCTCGCCGGCTTGATATGACACCTCAACTCGAGCGTTGCCGGGTATGGCCACCAGAGTGCGAATCACCGGAAGCGCCGGCTTGCCGATCTCCATGGTGGTGGTCTGCTCAGGAATGGTGAACTCTTGGAACCTCTCCCCGGCGACCACATGGTCGGAGACCCAGAATCCCGGCAGGTTCACCTCGATGACAGTACGCCCCTGGTCGGATCTCACAACGTTAAGCTGGGGGCGGTCTCCGGGGTTGGAGTCGCCCAGGGCCACCCACCTCTCCGCGGCTCCCAACGAGGATACCAGCACGAAGGTGGCGCAGAATGCCGCCAGCCACAGCCATTTATTCCTCTTCAA
>JBHIBM010000433.1:0-1807 GCA_046759085.1 Candidatus Zixiibacteriota bacterium | reverse complement strand
AGAGTCGCAGATGTCCTCGGTGATGACCTTAGAATCGCTGGAGGAATTGGGTCTGAAGGAGGGAGAGGAGGTCCGGGTCTTCGTCAAGGCTGTCAATGTCCTTCTGGTGAAAGAATGACGATGCCGATCCCGACAGGGATCTTCGTAGTCACCCTGAGAATTGCCAACGGTAAAGAAGCGTTCTCTAAGTTCTCTATGTAGGGGAGGAGAGCACCGCGGAGGCTTCGAGGACCTCCCTGACTTTGGTGAGAAGCTCCTCAACCCGATAGGGCTTCTGAATGAAGGCCGTCCCCGGCTTCTCCAGGGAGCCGGGAGGACATGAGAGTTCATTGTATCCGGAGGTGAGGAGTATCTTCATTTCCGGCTCGAGCTGGCGCAAGCGCTCGAAGGTCGGCCCCCCTTCCAACCCCGGCATAATCATATCCAGAATCGCCAGATCAACCCCGCCTTTTCGCGACTTCAGTGCCTCCAACGCCTCTTCGCCGTTGGCGGCCTTAAGAACGGTGTAGCCCACCTTCTGCAAGATCTCAGCGGTTAGGTCTCTTATTACCTCGTCGTCGTCGACCATGAGGATGGTTTCACCTCCCCCTTTGAGCTGGCATTTCGGACTTGAGCTTGGGGCTTCAGTTCCAGAGCACGTGGGTAGATAGATTTTGAACTCCGTTCCCTGCTTGGGCTCACTTTCAACTTCTACGAAGCCCCGGTGTTGCTTGACAATGGAATAGACTAAGGCCAGACCCAGACCGGTTCCTCCGCCTTCCTTCTTGGTGGTGAAGAAGGGCTCGAACAGTCTCTCCCGGATCTCCGGGGGCATTCCCAGACCGGTATCCTTGATGCTCAAGAGGACACACGCTTCGGGGCGGGAGGGGAGCCCCTCTCCTTTAGGAATCCGTTCTGGAGGGAGACCTCGAGTAGTGATGGTCAAAGTTCCCCCGTCTGGCATGGCCTCACTGGCATTTATGCAGATATTCAATACCACCTGTTGGAGTTGAGTGGCATCCCCTTCCACCGCTGGGAGGGATTCTCTAAGCCTTTTCTCTATGGTGATACCTCTGCCCAGGGTTCTGGAGAGGAGATGTAACACCTCTTCCACAATAGAATTGAGACAGAGGGCTTTCTGCTTTAAGGTCCCCTCGCGTCCGAAGGCCAAAAGGCGAGAGGTCAAATCCGCAGCCCTCAAAGCCGAGGCCTCGATCACCTCCAGCTCCTTATAGAAGGGTGAGTCTTTATCGGTCTGGGATTTGATCATGGAGGCGTATCCCAAAATACCACCTAAGATATTGTTGAAATCGTGAGCGATGCCGCCTGCCAGGATGCCGATAGATTTCATCTTCTGAGCGCGAGACAGCTCCAATTCTAAAACCCTCTTCTCGGTGATATCCCCGGAGAGAGCTTGCACTCCCACGATGCGCTCATCTCTCTCTAGAGGGAAAAAGTCGGTCAGCCACCTCTGCACGATGCCGCCGGTCTTGGGATTGACTAAGGCCAGCTCTGCTCCCTTGAGCTTATCTGCCTGCTTCAGGACCTGTTTGATAGCCTTTTCCAGTTCCCCCCAGCTTCCGCTTGTGAAGCGTTCTTTGACAGTCCTCAGTTCCTGCCCTAATAAGCTTTTCGGGGTGAAGCCAGCGAACTCGTGATTCAATGAGACGAACCTGCCGGTCTCTATGTTGTCCGGGTCTTCAAATTCGATTGCCCAGTAAAGGTCTCGGGTGTTTTCTAACAGGGTGTGACATAGTCTGGCAGAATCCTCTGACTTCTGCTCCAGCATCTTTCGTTCGGTTACCGGGAGAACGATCTTCAAGACCCC
>JBHIBM010000432.1:0-1807 GCA_046759085.1 Candidatus Zixiibacteriota bacterium | reverse complement strand
GCCAGGGTGCTGACCATCTCGATGAAACAGCAGGCCAAGCCGAAGCCTAGAGGCCAAAGCGAGGATCTCCTCGCCCAGTTGACGGCAGCATCAACGGTGGTGAGCAGAATCCCGTTCCCCAGCAGCTTTTCTACTCCCACTTCAACACTCCCTTCTTAACGACATAAAGATATGCGACCAGGAGTATGAACACGAACACCATCATTTCGATGAAGCCGAAAAGCCCCAGATGTTTGTAGATTATCGCCCAGGGGTAGAAGAAGACCACCTCCAAGTCGAAGACTATAAAGACTAAAGCGATGAGGAAGAATTTGACCGGGAACCTCTCCCGAGCGTCTCCGACCGGGATCATTCCGCACTCATAAGGGGTCTGTTTCGGTTGAGTTATCTCCTTTTTCCCCAGGAATCGGGGTAGGACAACCATAATCACTGCAACTGCGGTGGCAAAGAATATCAGAACCAAAAGGGGGAAATAGACTTCAAACATTCTACATAGTGAAGATATTCACAAAGGTTCTCAAAAAAATATCCATCTCTTGGTCGCCCAATATAGCAAACCCTACCGACACTGTCAACAGCAATTCTCCGGCTTTGGGGAGAATTTGATCTCAACGTTTAAGCTGCACAAGGGGACAAAAACCAGCCCAAAAGACCTCCCGGCAAGGTAAATTGTCTACCTGTCTTACCGACTATTAGAAAGGTGTAAGGGGGTAAACTTCAATTCACGGGGGGCAAAATGCAGACTCAAAAGATTCATTATCCATTCCGTTTCATTTTCGCTCTGACTCTTTTTCTTGATTTACTGCTTGCACCTATGGTCGTCCATGGGCAGCTGCCCTCAGAATTCAAGGACTTTGAGGAGCTCTCTTTAGAAACCTTCACCGATATGGTGGTTGTAACCGCCTCCAAGCGAGAGCAGAGACTTTCCGAGGCTCCGGCGTTTGTAACTGTCATCACCTCGGAGATGATACAAGATTATGGATTTGAGACTGTCGCCGAGGCCTTGCAGATTGCGCCCGGAATGCATGTCAACTACGACAAGGCCGTTTACCAGCTAGGCGTTAGAGGTATCGCCTTGCAGGGGGATTGGAATAACCGCGTGCAGCTGCTCTTGAACAGCCACGTCCTCAACGAACAATGGAACGGCACCTGCAATTTGGGGGAGTTGGTGGGATTGAATATGAACGACATCGAGAGGATTGAGGTCGTCCGGGGAGCAAGCTCCTCACTTTACGGGAGTTCCGCTTTTTTAGCCACCATAAACATAATCACCAAAAAGCCGGGAGCCGGGGGAGAATTGAACCTTACCGGGAGATACACACATTACACTAGAGACAAAGATACAGGACTTTCGTTTTCGAAGGCTTTCACCAGCGGCCTGGAGGTCTTTGTCTCAAGCTCAATCCAAGATATGAAGGGAGCCAAGCTCTTTTTCCCGGAATATAGTAATTTCAACCTCTCACTGTTCGAGCCTGACGAGGAGGGGTTCAATCAGTATTACCTGAGCGCAGATGACTTCACCGGCGGTTACACCCCCGGAACCGACTTTATGAAGTCTGGACATCTTTTCGGACAACTGCAATGGGGTGACTGGAGTCTGCAGGGGAAGTTAGCCACCAGAAAAAAGGGAACCCCAACCGGATATTACGGCTCTCTGTTTAACGATAAGAAGAACTATATCAAGGAAGACTACAACTTTGTGGAGCTGAAATTCCATCGCTGCCTGAAAAAGAACCTGGATCTTATGACCAGGGTGCACTTAGATGACTACTATTTCGTCGACCACATCGCTTATAATTACTATTCT
>JBHIBM010000431.1:0-1818 GCA_046759085.1 Candidatus Zixiibacteriota bacterium | reverse complement strand
ATTTCTCCAATAGATCATGCGCACCGCCGAGGCCTTGATAGTCACCCCCTTCTCCCGCTCCAGATCCATGCTATCCAGCACCTGGTCCGTCATCTCACGGGGGCCGATGGTGCCCGTGCGCTCCAGCAGGCGGTCGGCCAGGGTTGACTTGCCGTGATCTATGTGGGCGATTATACAGAAATTGCGGATGTGCTGTTGATCCATTTGACTACCTCATCATGAATTATACATCATCTTGACGAAAAAGAAAAAGCCCGGAGGCGAACCTCCAGGCCACACCGAGTTGACTCCAAGATTGGCACTCACGATTCTGTTTTGTATTCCTCCGATTTCTCGCGTACAGCATACGCCGGCATTACCAAGGGCTGGAAAATCCTTGTTGCTACTCTCTCCTCTGTCAAGAGTATACCTTCAATCCTTTTTCCAAGCAAAGAATATTTAGGCAAGGCGTCTTCCAAAGCATCGAAGAACTCAGGATCGCCTGTGCGACACATTTTGACCACTGTAATGTGTTCGATACCCTCTGGGATTTCTCTCGTCTTACCACTTCTGTAAGGAATAGGCTTGGAGGTGATTGATTCAATGAGCTGCTGCAGGGCAACTTTATACTCAGGCGTCGCACCTTGAACTTCAAGCCCGCCATTATCGCCCTGAATCACAGCTCCTATTATTTCATCCTCAAATGTTTGTATAACCAATGTTTTCATCGGTATTCCCTCCCCTTAAATACGTAATGATGCATAAACTTGTACTTGGCCAAACTTCTCCTCTTCAAGCGCTCAGGATCATGAACATAAGCCTTATAGCTTTCGGCAAAATCCTCTCGCTTGTTTGTCCGAGCATAGGCGCTCACGAATTGTCTGCGAGCACTATCATCGTATATTTCGCGCCATTCCTCCCTTTGTCCTTCATCCAGATTGTAGTAAACGTTATGGCCGACTTCATGGGTTATGGTTTGTTTCATCCCTTCGGCATCGTGTGATCCCTCAGGCGATTGCCTGTTAATCTCTATTCTGCTCACACCCTGCTCATCGGTTACGCACCTTCCCGCTACGTATGCACTTTCATCACCGATGTATCTATCGGTGTACTCGATTTCTCTAACTCGCTCGACATCGCTATGCTCTTCTGGCAATTCGGTAGAGAGATATTCTGCTACATCCTCATTACTCAATATCTCCGATTTCTCGAAGCCTTGAACCGCGACGAGATCCTCACTCATATCTTTTCCCTCATCCTCGATGGCTCGAGCTGTCTTCGCGGTTGGATCATGTCCCTCAACTGCTGGGCAGCCCGATGCCTGCATCATCACCGACACGATCTCGAACTGTCCGATGACGGTCTACATCTGGACCAACTCAGCAGTCAGGAAGTCGCTCACCAGTGGAGTGGTGATTACTCCCATCACGATGGGCAAGAGGTTCTCTGGCAGGTTCCGCAGCCGTTCCAGCGAGATAGTCAAGGGCCTGTCTCGGTGGTAGGCCATCAGCCGCGAGAAGCTGATGAAAGTCAGCCCTAAAGGACGAGCAGTCTCCCCTGTGGCTTTACCAGTATCTAGTCGCAACAGGATATTGTCTGCCAGCTCGACACCGGTTACATGCTCGCTGCGTCCGAAGGAAACGTAGAGCACATCGGCCTCTTGGTCGTAGTTGACTTTGATCTCAGGCATCGCTGACGACCGCTGCCGCGCCGCACAATGCTCCCCAACGGCAATCACCTTCAGGGCCAGTAACTACACCCCCCGACATGGGTGCGGCGTGGTTAGCGGCATGCTTTTTTGATAAACCCAACTCTATTCTCTCCTGCTCAGGAGCAACC
>JBHIBM010000430.1:0-1818 GCA_046759085.1 Candidatus Zixiibacteriota bacterium | reverse complement strand
CTCGAGACGGTCGGTGCCAATGCGGTGATATTCGCAACCGGAGGCTCCGGCAGGATGTACGGAACCAAGACCTCCAACGCCCTGACCTCCACCGGGCTGGGAATCGCAATCGCTTTCTGGGCCGGGGTTCCGGTCAAGGATATCGAGTTCGTGCAGTTCCATCCCACCACCCTCTTCAAAAACAACGTCTTGATGACCGAGGGCTGTCGTGGTGAGGGAGGATATTTGATAAACAAGGACGGCGAACGCTACATGGGCCGGTATGTTTCCGAAAAGGTTATGGAACTGGGGCCCCGGGATATTGTCTCCCGGAGTACCCAAACCGAGATCGAGGAGGGGCGTGGGGTTGAGGGGAAATACGTCTATTTAGACCTTCGCCACTTAGGAGCCCAAAAGATCATGGAACGGCTTCCCGGCATCAGGGAAATCTGCATTGACTTCATCGGCATCGACCCCATCGAGAAGCCAATCCCCATTGTCCCCGGCATGCATTACACCATGGGGGGAATCGATTGCGACCAGGACGGCAAGACTGGGGTCCCGGGATTCTACGCCGCTGGAGAGTGCGCCTGTGTCTCAGTTCACGGCGCCAACCGTTTGGGAGGCAACTCTCTCTTGGAGACGGTGGTCTTCGGTCGTCGCTCCGGAGAGGATGCCAGCAAATATGTCGAAGACAAAGAGAAGAAGGCACAGGAATCAGCGCTCAAAAAGAGTCTGGAGGAGGTCAAAAAGCGGCTCAGCACTATTGGCGGTGGAAACGGGAAGGAGAATCCCTACAAGATAAGGGATGAACTTGGTGAGGTGATGGTTAAACACTTCGGGATTTTCCGCACCGGGGAGGAAATGAAAGAGGGTCTTGAAAAACTCAACGGGCTGATCGAGCGCTTCAAAAAGATAAGGCCCATTGACAACGGTAAAGCATGGAACTTCGACAAACTCTGGATAATGGAGCTTGCCGGTAATCTGTGCCTCACCGAATGCATCGCCCTCGGAGCCATGAATCGCACCGAGAGTCGCGGCGCTCACTTCCGCCGTGATTACACCAAACGCGACGACGCCAACTGGTTGAAGCACACCCTCTATCGGTATACTCCCGAAGGACCGCAGATCGGCTATAAGGAGGTCCAGCTTGGCCGCTTCGAACCCGAAGAGAGGAAGTATTAAAGGAGACCCAAATGGCATATTTGAAGATTTTCAGATACGATCCCTCCGGGGGTGTTGAACCCCACTTCAAGAGATACGAGCTCCCCCCCGAAAAGGGGATGACCGTTCTGGAGGCCCTCTTCTGGATATTGGAGAGCAAAGACTCTTCCCTGGCCTTCCGCTGCAGTTGCCGGGAGGCGGTGTGTGGTTCCTGCGCGGTGCATATAAACGGTGAATACCGTCTGGCCTGTAAGACTCAGGTTGACCCTCTGGGTGAGGAGATCACCATCCGTCCCCTCACTCATCTACCCATCTTCAAGGACTTGGTGGTCGACATGAAACCCTTCTTCGAGCAATATGAGAAGATTAAACCGTATCTGATTCCCAAAGAGGAACCACCTGAGAACAAGGAGTATTTCCAGAGCGTCAAAGACCGGAAGAAGATTGATACTCTCGTGGATTGTATTCTCTGCGGGGCTTGTTACGGAAGTTGCCCGGTGGCGCTGGGTGATCCCGACTATCTCGGACCGCATGCGCTGCTGAAGGCCCTGCGATTCGTGCAAGATTCCCGCGATGGTGTCAAGACTGATCGGTTAGCCATTGTTGCCACCGAGCACGGAGTCTTCCGCTGTCACACCATCTTCAATTGCCAGAAGGTCTGCCCCAAGGACTTGG
>JBHIBM010000429.1:0-1831 GCA_046759085.1 Candidatus Zixiibacteriota bacterium | reverse complement strand
ATACTTTGGGAGATTTCCTTGAAACGACAGGCCTGACGAGCTCAGATTCATTCTACCGATCGAAATTGGGATGATCGGATTGGAACCTATAACCGCCAGATCCCAGGTTCTCGTCCTAGACAAGGGGGCTTGGAAGGAAAAAGGCACCCTTTCAGGTGCCTCAAGGTAGCGGGGCCTGGATTCGAACCAGGGACCTTCAGGTGATGAGTTCCAATCATGAAACCGGGGGCTCAGACCGTCAAACCATGCCTCCGAGGGTAGCCTGCGGATCTGCCCTTCTACAGAGCCTCACCAGCTGCGTGAGACTGAGTTGGGGGCCGTTCTACATCGCTTTTCCGCCGGAAATCCTTGGTTCCGCTTGGAGCCACCAATGTGCATGGGCGATAGCCCGGTCGGGTGTATGCGCTGGCCGGGGGCACTGATACTATGACGACAACTCCCCTTGGACAAGAGCAAGCAGCTCTTGCTCTTCAGGAATCCCCTCGCTTAACCGCCCTGCTGCATTCACAATCTGCCAAACTGCAAATTCCTTCCAATCCCCAGAACGGAGTTGAAAATAGCGTCTCAGATATGCTCCGTGAAACCACTCACGCACCAGGCTGAGTATCCAACGAATAGGTGAATCATCCGGTAGAGGGCTCTTACTCATCAGTAGCGAACTCCTGGCAACATCCGCCAACGGATTGCCGTTTGTCGCATCAATCCAGTCGATGACTACCGCCCCCTCATCAGTCATCAGCACATTACCTGGATGAAAATCACCGTGACATAGTTGGTTGCCCTTCGGCAGCTCTCTTAGAGCTTTCAACGCCGCCTCCTGCAATTCAGGAGTCAGCATCTCAGCAGCCAGAATCTTCTCTCTCAGTCTCTGATGCTGGGAAGGCAAACCCTGCACAGCATCGATCATATGCATATCGGCCTGTAGCTCCGCCAAAAGACGGGCGGACCGAAAGATTGTCCAGGGCCTGGATACCATGGTTTCGAACATCAAAGCCCCTATCACTCGCTCATAGACAAGCCCATGGCGTCCCTCTATCTCGACGATTTCCCCCACAGCGGGTACTGGCAATCCAGCTTCATGAACCACGCGAGCGATTTGGGCTTCGTACTCCACCCCATCCAACGGGAACCACTTGCGAAACAACTTGAGGATATGCCCTTCCTCCCAGGCATAGACCTCAGCAGTACGACCCAGAGCGACAGGGATCCCTAGTGATTCCACAGACATCCTTACCTACCCTTCCAGCAAACTCCGCTCCGTTGTGCCGGTGCGCACAACGGCCGCGAGCTCAGCTGCCCGTTTTCAACTTCGCTCGACCAGGACGCCTGGCGCCGCAGGAGCACCGTGGCCGGGTCCGCTGCAGCGATGTTAGGCGGCGCTCGTCGGATTGTAGCCATTACTCCGCTCCTAAGTGCGACTCCATGCGTGTTCCGTAATCTAATGTGCTATTTCGGCAAGGCTCGCTTCGATGGTTGGTTGATATTCGCGTCTACTGTGTCTATTCTTGTAAAACTGCTGACTTCAACGATATCTGCGCCGTCGGAGTAACAAACCGAGCTCAGTGCAATCTCGTGATGGATGGCAATTTGCCAGCAGCCAATGCAACGCTGTCCCTTGCTTGGTGGAGTTAAAGCCTAAAGGGCGTTGTTTCAAATCCAACTTAGTATAGTTCGTTATTCACGCTACCTTCGGTTTCTTCTTCAGCCTCATTCCAAATAAGAAGCGAAGTACATTGATACGCCTTACGAACAGCTCGTAGATTGCCATTATTGCTACAAATGAGGTTGTGCTTATGATGAAGTATTTCGGGGCGATACCCATACTCCACTG
>JBHIBM010000428.1:0-1831 GCA_046759085.1 Candidatus Zixiibacteriota bacterium | reverse complement strand
GAAGTATCTTCCCCCGGCGGCAAAGGGAGAGACGGTTCTATCTTTCGTTTTGACGGAACCGGAAGCCGGCTCCGATGCCGCTAACCAGAAAGCTTCAGCGGTGCCAGAGGGTGAGCACTATATCCTCAACGGGGAGAAGATATTCATCATGCACGGCGATGTCTGCGACGCCGGAGTGGTCTTCTGCCGCATCCAAGAGGAGGGAGTGAAGGACAAAGTCTCAGCGATAATTGTGGATATGGACTCTCCCGGGATTGAGAGAAAAACCTTGGAATACAAGATGGGAATGAAGGCCGCCACCACCGGAAGAATCTGGTTTAAAGATGTGAAAGCCCCTAAGAAGAACCTCCTGGGTAAGCCCGGCAAGGGCTTCCGCTACGCTATGCAGACCCTGGACGGGGCCCGGATTGGAGTTGCCGCCCAAGGGGTTGGAATTGGTCAGAGAGCTCTGGATGAATCCATAAGCTACGCCAAAAAGAGGGTGCAGTTCGGTTCCCCGATCGCCAAATTGCAGGCAATCCAGTGGAAGATTGCGGACATGTCCACCCAGGTGGAGGCCGCCCGACTTCTGACATACAAGGCCGCCATGCTCCAGGACGAAGGCAAACGTTTCTCGCTGGAGGCCTGCCACGCCAAGCTTTTCGCCTCGGAGATGGCCAATTCCTGCGTTGACGAAGCGATGCAGATTCACGGTGGTTACGGTTTCATCGAGGAGTTCTCCATAATCGGGAAACTCTACCGGGATCAGAGGGTTACTGAGATCTACGAAGGCACCTCCGAGGTCCAGAGGCTGGTTATCGCTTCCAGCCTTTTGAGGTGAGCGGATACTATATCCAACGGTAGAAGAGCTGACAAGATGAAATTGGGCGATTTCGAAGTTTACCCTTTACTGGAAAACGTCTTCCACCTTGACGGCGGGACTATGTTCGGGGTGGTGCCCAAGATTCTGTGGTCGAGGCTTGTCCCCGCTGACGAGAACAACCTCATCACGATGCACCTCAATCTTCTCTTAGTCAAGACCGCCGACGCAAATGTCCTGATCGATACCGGATTGGGGGACTCCCTGAACGATAAGATGAGAAAAATCTACGGTCTTAGAGCCTCTTCCAATCTGGAAAGCGAGCTGGCCAAGTATGACCTCAAGCCCGAGGACATCAGCCACCTGGTTTTTTCTCACTTACACGCTGACCACTCCAGCGGCGCCATTAAGATAGATTCGAGCGGCGAAAGGGCTCTCAGATTCCCAAATGCGAGACATTACACTCAGAAGCGGGAGTGGGAAGACGCCACTCATCCCAATGAGAGAACCGCCGCCACCTACCTCACTGACAATTTGATAGTGCTTCAAGAAACCGGAACATTGGAGACCATCGACGGTGATGTCGAAATCAGTGAGGGGATAAGGGCTTGGAAAACAGGGGGGCACACACCCGGGCATCAGGCGATTATAGTGGAATCCGAAAGCGAGGTTCTAATCTGCCCGGCTGATATCATTCCCATGAGCGCTCATCTTAAGGCACCCTATATCGCCGGCGTCGACCTTAATCCTCTTGAGACCATGGAGCGCAAAAAGGAAATCATCGCACGTTGCGTCAATGACGGCTGGTATCTGGCCTTCGATCACGACGTCGAGGTCAAGATCGCCAAGTTGCAGAGGATGGGGGATAAGGTCGAGGTCGCGAAGGTCATGTGACTCTCTTTTTTCGCACTCAAGCTCTGAGGAACTTGGCGATGCGAGGTAGGATTATGGTGGTTCTTACACGAGCACCTGCGTCTGTGAGGATGGGTAATTGCTTTTTCTTTTCCAATGTCTTAACATATTAGGGATGCA
>JBHIBM010000427.1:0-1835 GCA_046759085.1 Candidatus Zixiibacteriota bacterium | reverse complement strand
ACCCCTGCCGGCGGTCATGGTGAGTTGTGCTCTCCCCGACGGGAAACCGAACATCATCACCGTTGCCTGGGTGGGAGTGGCCTGCAGCGAGCCCCCGATGATCTCGATCGCAGTCCGCAAGACCAGATACTCTCACCATATTATTTCGGAATCGGGCGAGTTTGTGGTTAACATCGCCAGCGAGGATCAACTCCAAGCGGTCGATTTCTGCGGGGTGGTCTCTGGTAAAGAGGTCGACAAATTCAAGGAGGCTGGGCTCACCCCCATGAAGGCCAAGAGGGTCAATGTTCCTCTCATAAAGGAATGCCCCATAAATCTGGAGTGTTCGGTGCGTTACACTTTAGAGCTCGGCAGCCACGACCTCTTCATAGGTGAGATCTTAGCAACCCACATGGACGAAGAGGTGCTCGACAAAGCCGGAAGGCCCGACATCGCGAAACTGAAACCCTTCGTCTACTGCACCAAAGCCCACGAGTACTGGGGAGGGTTTTCGAAGATGTTAGCGAAATACGGTTTCACCAGAGGCAAGACCTCCTGAAGGGACGATAGAGCCGCCTAAATTGGACCAGTCTCCCGAAACTTTCAGATTTGAAATTCTCCGCAAAGACGAGAAATCCTCGGCGAGGGTCGGTAAGATCACTACCACCCATGGGGAGATCCATAGTCCCGCCTTTATGCCCATCGGCACCCAGGGAACGGTGAAGACCTTCGAGGCCGGGGAGTTGGAGGAGTTGGGAGCTCAAATCATTCTGGGAAACACCTATCACCTCTATCTCCGGCCCGGCCCAGAAGTCATAGAGTCTTGCGGGGGTTTACACCGCTTCATCAGCTGGAGGCGGCCGCTTTTGACCGACTCCGGAGGCTTTCAATTTTACAGCCTTAAGGTCTTGAACAAGATCAACGATGAGGGCATAGAGTTTCAATCCCACATAGATGGTTCCCGACACTCTTTCACTCCCGAAGGGGCAATTAAAATTCAACATCAGTTAGGGGCTGACATTATAATGGCCCTGGACGAATGTCCTCCGCATGAGGCCGGGCAAAGTTACGTCGCCGTGGCTACCGAGAGGACCGTGCGGTGGGCCAAGAGGTGTCTCTCCGAGCATACGAAGTTAAGGGAGAAGAGGCAGGGCTTGTCTCTCTTCGGAATCCTTCAGGGTGGAGTCTACCCGGAGTTGAGGAGGGGCTGTGCCGAGGCTTTACTCAGCTACGATTTCCCCGGCTATGCCATCGGCGGCTTGGCGGTGGGAGAGCCCCGAGAGGCCACCTTCGAGATCTTGCCGGTGTGCACCGAATCCCTGCCGGAGGAGAAACCCCGTTACCTGATGGGAGTGGGGACTCCAAGAGACATCGTCGAAGCCGTCGCCGCCGGGGTGGATCTGTTCGATTGCGTCCTCCCCACCAGGAATGCCCGCAACGGAACGGTCTTCACCCGCCGGGGAAAGATGGTCATCAAGGGGGCCAGCTACGCTCGTGATCCCGCCCCCATTGAGGAGGAATGCGGTTGTCTGGCCTGCCGTCGTTACAGTCGGGCTTATATCCGCCACCTGCTGTCGGTCGGAGAAATCTTGGGATTGCGCTTGACAAGTTGGCACAATCTTTATTTCTATCTACAGCTGATGCGGAAAATTCGCGATGCTGTCTCGGAGGGGAGGTTTAAGAGCTGGAAAAAGAGCTGCCTGGAATCATACCGGGAAAGGAAAGAAACGGAGGGTTAAGATTTTGTTCTCTGTAGCTTACGCCATGGGGACCGGTGGGGGTGGCGAGTCCGCCGGAGGCGGCGGATTGATGGCCTTTCTCCCATTTGTGCTCATCATCGTGATTTTCTATTTCCT
>JBHIBM010000426.1:0-1851 GCA_046759085.1 Candidatus Zixiibacteriota bacterium | reverse complement strand
GGCTGGGCTTTCGAGCCCAGCTTTCCATCTGTTGTTTTCCGCCACACGGCTCGTAAGAGACGCGCCGTCCGATGCCGGAGGGGTCACGGATGAGGGCATCCGTGACCAACAGCGAGGGGTTCTCCCTGCTTACTGTCTACTGTTTGCTGTCTACTTGCCACAAATCTCTTGCCCTCTGCCGATATTTTAGATAGAATACCCCGACTGAAAAGAAACTTTTTGCTGAGAGTCAAGGTATCAAGGATTGAAGCATCCTCTGAAACCGATGTCCACCAGAAAGAACTCCCTCGTAAAGATATCTTTCCTCCTCCCTTTCATTCTATACGGGAGCGCATTCGCTGACAGCTCCTCGGAGCTGATCGACAGCCTCATCTATGCCGGGATCGAGCAGGTCCACCAGGAGAAGCTACCTGAGGCAATCGAGACCTTCAAGCAGATTGTGCAACTGAAGCCGGATAAGCCAGTCGGCTATTTTTACATCGGAGCTGCTTATCGCACCATAATGTATGACTACCGCTCCTTAGCCTACCAGAGAGAGTTCGAGGAGTACGTCCAGAAAGCTATCGACATCGGGAAGAATCTCACCGAGTCCGGACAGGCCACCTCCGAGGATTACTTCTATTACGCCGGAGCTTTAGGCTATTTGGGCATTTTCAAGTCCGACATCGGCAGCTGGTGGTCGGCTTTCAGATTGGGCCTCCGAGCGAAGGGGATTATGGAGAAAGCCCTGGAGATGGATTCCACCAACTACGATGCTTACCTGGGGCTGGGCACCTACCATTACTGGCGGTCGGTCAAGACCAAGATCTTCTGGTGGCTCCCCTTCATCCGCGATGACAGAGCCAAAGGGATCGCGGAGATAAAGCTTGCCATCGAAAAGGGGAAATACTCCGGACGAGAGGGCAAATACTCTCTCCTCCGAGTCTACAACGAAGAGGAAGCTTACGATACCCTGCTCTCCTACTTCGAATACTCCGGCTTGAAGGATTACAACCCCGACGATCCTTATTCCCTGTGGTGGGTGGGGCTGGCTTATATCGGCAAGGGAGAGTGGTCGAAGGCGACTGACAGTTACAGGCGCTTACTCAGAGTCCTGCGCAACTCCTCTTACAGCGACGGCGCCGGCGAGGTGGAATGCCGCTACTATCTGGCCCAATGTTATTTTGAGACCAACGATTACGACTCCTGTCTGGCAGAGATTGCCAGGGTGCTTTCGCTCAAGGAAAAGGTGAAAGACCGCAAGCCCACCAAGGAGTTTATCGACCGGGCCGAGAAGCTTAAAAAGGCAATACGTAAGGAGCTCAGACGCCGGCGGTAGCTTTTGGGTTCACGGTTAACTGTCCACGGTTCACGGAACCCCTTCCGGTTCCTCCTCTATAAATCGGGCCTCTCTTCAGAAACAGCATACAATCGAGGGTGTTTTGGGGGGAATCGTTCACGTCAGGTTAAGCAGATTACCACCTTTCATCAGTGTTTTGCCCCTCTGATACCCAAAAGGTCACGGATGAGGGCATCCGTGACCAACAGGTTGAGTCTAGGACAGGAGTTCAACTCCCCACAAGGGTCGAGCGACTGCCCCACCCAAGATGTCTCCCACTACCGAGAAAGCTATTACCTCAACAGGTTCATCTTCTTCGTCAAGGTGTAATCGCCTGCGGAGAGTTTGTAAAAGTAAACACCGCTTGAAACCTTAGAGGCATCCCAGGTGACAATGTGCTCCCCAGCTTCCCGAGGTCCATTGACCAGTGTCTCCACCAGCCTACCAGAAATGTCGTAGACCTTCAAGCTGACATTCCCGGCCTCGGCCAGACTGTAACTGATGTTTGTGACGGCGTTGAACGGGTTAGGATA
>JBHIBM010000425.1:0-1861 GCA_046759085.1 Candidatus Zixiibacteriota bacterium | reverse complement strand
TCGTGGTTCTCTACGCATTCGTTGACGGTATCGTAGACCGGAACGTTCTCGACCTTTTGTCCGCCTTTACCGGGGGAGGTTCCGGCGACGATCTTGGTGCCGTATTCTAACATCCGCTTAGTGTGGAAGCTGCCGGCGCCACCGGTAATCCCCTGAACGATGATCTTGCTATTTTTGTCGACTAAGATGGCCATAGATTCTCTTTGAAGATCATTTCAACTTTTCGTGGTCAAACTCGATCTTATAGGGATACTTCGGCATCTTGACGATATGATACGGTTGAGTCATTATCGTCAGGTTGCCCGGGGTTTCATGATTTTTGACCCGGACCGTAATAAGCCCTTCCTCGAAAGCAACCTCGCAGATCTCGATTTTGTAGCCGGAGGAGTTTCTCTCTCCCATGAGGGTTGCCAGAACCATTTCTTTTTCGAAATCGATCTTTGGCAAATCCGGCTTCGGCACAAGATTCCGGTGAGTCAGATCCCAGAGATATTCCCATTCCGATTCGCCTTTGACAACCAAATCCATCGGCTCGGTGACACCGGAGAGGGCGCCGGATTCGATGGTGGTGAATTCTATCATCACCGGCGGTTTTTTCTTCGCGAACCCAAAGGCAGAGGCGGTGACCATAACCAGGGATAACGCCAAGGTCAAAGAGGTTTCTCTAAATTTGAGCCATTTCATTTGACCCTCCTGATTTGATTCATGAGGTAATCATCACGGCTCCGCTGTTGGTCACGGACGCCTTCGTCCGTGACCCCCAATGACTACCCAGCCTCCTTCGCCAGCTCGACTGCTTTCTTGGCGATCTCCTCTATCGGGACCTCGATCCCATGAAACTCCAACTTCTCGAAAAGCCCCGGACTCTCCTTTCTTGCCTCCTCGAACATCCTCACCCCCTCCTGCCACATGTTGCCGGTCATCCGCATCACCATAGGCTTGGACAATCCGTGTTCCTTCAGGAATTTTATCACGCCCTTGGCGAAATCGTCGCAGCGAGAGATCCCCCCGAATCTAGCGGCGAATATCGCCTTCACCTTGGGATTCTCGTCTAAGAGAACCAGCATATTGGCCAATCTCTCCGGAGTTGGTCCACCTCCGGAGTCCATGAAATTGGCGGGTTTACCGTCGAAATAGCTGACAAAATCGTTCCCCATGATCCCGAACCCCGCCCCCCCGGGAAACATCCCGATGTCGCCGTCTAAATCTAGATAGGGAATATCCCGCTCCCGGGCTTGAATCTCCCGGGGAGTCAGCTCCCCCTCCTCATGACGCTTCTCAATTCCCATCTCCTTTAGGTCCGGGTGCCGGAAGAGGGCATCATCATCTAAGCTGATGCGGCTGTCGGCGGCGATATACTTTCCATCAGAGGTCAAGACCAGCGGATTTATCTCCATCAGCTTGGCGTCGTAGTCCTTAAAGAGCCTGAAGAGATTCCCGGCGATGGCGCCGACCTCGCGTAGTTGAGGGGAATTCACCTCCAGCCACTTGGCGATGACCAGACCTTGGAACTGGTAGAATTTCTCGTCGATGTCCAAACTCAACTTCAGGATCTTTTGAGGATCTCTCTTCGCGACCTCCTCGATCTCGACGCCTCCTTCGGGGCAGGCCAAGATTACAATCCTGTAATTGGCGCGGTCGAGGGTGATTCCCAGATACAGCTCCTTCTCTATCTTTAGTTTCTCCTCTATCAGAATCTTCTCTACCGGGAAGCCTCCTACCTTCAAGTCGAACAGTTTTTCGGCCTCAGATTTGGCCTCCTGGGGACCGGAGGCGAACTTGACCCCACCGGCTTTCCCCCTTCCCCCAGTTAAGACTTGGGATTTCAGCACTATCGGCTTGTTAAACTCCCCTGCAAGCT
>JBHIBM010000424.1:0-1867 GCA_046759085.1 Candidatus Zixiibacteriota bacterium | reverse complement strand
CTGTTGATGAATCTGTTTCATAGACTCCGGCTCCTGGTTTTCTTATTGGCGACCACATACAGCCTATCGGACAGATCCAACACTCTTTCTGAGAGTTTGAATGGGGATTGAATCCGAGTCAGAGGCACAGATCTCCCTTGATGATGTAACCTCCTGTTGGCCAAATACTTATTGCGGCCTGGTACTTCTGAGGAAATCAGCATCCCGGGGCATATCAATTGCTCTTAGCTCATATCAAGCTTAAACTCAAAGGCAGGGGAGAGGAAGCTTCTGTGGTTGTGGCCGACGCTGGGGACTTCTCTGTAGTCAGAGCCGGAAGTGTGACAACCAGGGCGATCCCACAAGGAGTGATCACCACCGGAAACGGCGCCAGCTTAATCAAGGGGATCTCAAGCTTCGAAATGGAGTACCCAACGCTTCTCAAAGCAAAGAGGAATTGGGCATGAACAACAGTCTCCGGAAGGACAGAATCTTTTCGCAGAAAGAAAACCTCTTCTCTCTCGCTCTTCTGATTCTGCTTGTAAACACCTGTATCGGGACCGATTCCCGCCAGGATTGGTGTACGCTCTACGGGGAGGCGCCCCCACCGAGAATTGATACGCTTATTGCATCGCGGTACGAGCTCGTCAGCAGCGGACACACCTCCACGGTTAATGTCCTGAAAAGCCTTAAGCCGGAGATGAAGTGGATGTTCTACAACTCCGTCTCCGACAATTACACCAGCGGTCCTGAGGTTCACGAGCATCAGTTCTTGATCTCGGAATGTCAAAGAAGAGGCGCAGACCCGGAGTCTCTCTATTACCACTATTGGGATGATACTCTCATAGAGCTGCAGGGGCAGCAGATCTTTATCCCCGGCTGGGAGGGAGGCTCCGCCCCCGATGAGAGTGCCGCCAGGGTGCCGGTTTACTATGCGGACTTATCAAGAATGGTGGTAAACCTCGATAATGGATTTACTCGCCAGTTGGAAAGGGAGTATAACCTCGAGAAATTCAAAACCCTTCCGGAGGGCTCCGAGGTCGGCTACTATGACGGGGTCTTTCTGGACAACTCTACCCACAGATTTTACAACTACGGAGCGGTCATCTCCGGGGGGAGGATTGCCGAACATCCCACCCACGCCAAGGTGAACGAGAGCGACTTCCAGAGTTGGTATTGGGAGGGATTGAAGAGCTTTCTGCAGGAGCTGAAAGACACTCTCGGATATGGTCATACATGGTCGCCGGACGGAAAGGACAAATTCTCCTGCCCCAACATCTGTAGAACCTGGATTGATGAATACGCCACCGCCGGGGTTGCGGACATGCTCCTTTTGGAATTCCAATACAGTCCTCTCAAGAACGCCGAGAGCATGAACACACTGGCGGAGGCATATCGTCGGGACTCCCTCTCAGCAGCCAATGGGGTCTGCCAGCTTTACAGCCCCCCGGTGATCAGAGAGCTCCCCCCGTACCACGGCCACTATACCTGGGGCGACGCCCTGTTGAGCAACCTCGCATACTTCTACATCAGCAAATCGGAGAGCTCCTCTCTCTACATCGATTTCAACTCTTCCTATTCCCCCAGCTACCCCGGCTGGGATACTTTGACCTGGCACGGATGTATGAACTATGACCTCGGCCAACCGGTCGATAACCAGCCTCAGGTCTTCCGGGAGGGGATCGACGGCAGGGGTTACGAATACAGAGTCTATTACCGGTTGTATGAGAATGCCCTGGTCTTGTGTCGACCCCGGGGTCGTTGGAATGAGCATTTCGATCAAAATACCCGCGTCCCAGTAAATCTGCCAGTGCAACTCCGACCCCTCCTGCCGGACGGAGATCTGGGAGATCCGACCTCTCGAATCTACCTGCGGAACGGGGAAGGT
>JBHIBM010000423.1:0-1884 GCA_046759085.1 Candidatus Zixiibacteriota bacterium | reverse complement strand
GCGCTGAAGTACGGCCTGGTTCTGCATGAGAACGCCTGAGCAGGTCAAATGGGACCTTGGAAACGCCATGAAAGGGTAGAGGCAAATATGCGTCAGGACGAAAAACTTGACAAAGCCCTGGGCGAACTGAAAAACCGCCTGAGCGGCGCATACCCGGTGGTCCGCCTGGTGCTCTTCGGATCGGCGGCCCGAGGGGAGATGGGTGAGGAGTCGGATGTCGATCTGCTTGTGCTGACCGAAAAGTCCCTAACCGGCAAAGAACGCGATGCGATTTTCGATGAGGTCTTTGAAACCAACCTTCGCCATGACACAAACATTAGTGTCCTGGTCGTGGATACTCTGAACTGGGACGAGGGTCCGATCTCGGTCATGCCCATCCGGGAGGAGGTTGCGAGGGAAGGAATAGAATTGTGACAAAGGATGCCGCTCGGGCAAAGGCAGTCCGGTACTGGTGGCAAATGGCCGAAGAGGCGCTGCAATCTGCCAGAATTGCCTTTGGGGCGGGGCACCTGCATACCGCTATGAATCGTGCCTACTATGCAGTTTTTTACGCTGCCACGGCTGCCTTGGTGGCGCGCAGCCTTCATTTCAAGCGACATGCAGGCGTGAGGTCGGCACTGCATCGAGAATTCATAAAGACTGGGTTGTTACCGGCGGAGATGGGGGCCGCGTACGATCGCCTTTTTGAGGATCGACAGCATGGGGATTATATGGCCCTGTCAGAATTTGAATCCGACTATGTTCAGGAGAAAATCGAGAGCGCAGCCGCTTTCTTGGTTGCTATTCAGCCGTTGATTCCTTCGTTGGCAGAGGAGTGAGTCTCGTATATGGCGAAGAAAGTAGTTGCAGAGAAAGCCGTAGCGCAAATTACGGGGGCTATTCCTCACTTGATTCGGCTGCCTGTCGGCAAGGTGTGGATCGACTATGACCAGGAGGCGGATGTCCTGTACGTCAGTCTGAAGCGACCCCAAAAGGCGACCGACACCCAATTGTTGGCGAGAAAGGGGGTCCTTGTGCGCTACCGGGGAAAAGAACTGGTAGGGGTGACTATCCTGGACGCGTCGAAACGCAGGAAGGGTCGCAAGAAGGCTACCAACACAGGAAGGAGGGCACGGCACCGCTAAGTGCCCAACTGGGGCGGAGGGAAGCAGTTAGGGGGCTTGGCTTGGCTCTTTACTCTCAACTCTGGACTCTCAACTCTCGACTATCTGGCAGCTCTTACCTCTCTCGACCCTCAACTTGCCCTGAGCCCCTCGACTAAGCTCGGGACAGGGCGAGTCGAATGGGCTCCCCGCCCCGAGCCCTGTCGAGGGGTCGACCCTCAACGGGGGAATTTCGAATTTGGGCTTTCGGATTTCGGAATCGGGGGACCGACAAATTCGCAATCCGCAATCGTTCGACTGAGGCTCACGACTCGAAGTCCACAATCCGAAATCGTCTCACACCGGGAGGAACCCTCATGGGAAAAATCATTGACTGCGGCAAGGTGAACCCAGCCAGCGGTTGCGGCCACGTCGTCCGGGGGGAAACGGAAGAAGAGGTGTTGAAGAATGCCAAGGCCCATGCCAAAGATCACGGCATTGTCGAGGTCACGCCGCAGCTCATCGAAATGATCAAGGCCCATATCGAAGACGAATAAGAAATAGAAGCTCGGAGGAGGGATTTTAGTGAAACAGCTCAAGATTATTGTAGAAAAACATCCAGATGGTTACGTAGCTTACCCTTTGGGTCTCAAAGGAGTGGTCATCGGGCAGGGGGATAGCTATGAGGACGCCCTGTCAGATGTGAAATCAGCGATCCGTTTTCACATCGAGAGCTTTGGAGAAGCGGTGCTTGACGTCGATCCCCCAATACTTGAGGCATTTATTGCTGAAGCGATGATCG
>JBHIBM010000422.1:0-1893 GCA_046759085.1 Candidatus Zixiibacteriota bacterium | reverse complement strand
GATGATGCTGGTGAAGTAGGATTCACAGCGGGTTAAACAGATTAAGCAGATAATTAGATCGCTGCAGATCTACTATCAATCCTGCTGGGGCGGTCGTTCGACTCGCACGAGGAGTTGAACTCCCGCCCCAATCTTTTTCTCCTTCAAGTTCATCCTGAATCGAGTCTGTTCTATCAAGGGCGAAATTGAAAGCGACAAAATCGGCTTGATTTTCTCGGGGGCTTCGCATATCATCGAATGTTTGAGAGCGCCTTCTCAGACCGATAAAGGATATAGAGCCATCGGCAATAGACAGGAATGGAAAGCGACGCTACCAGAAGACCGACCATTTTAGAAAGCACTGGCGACAGAATCGCCTCCCTGGTTGAGAAATCCCATCTTTCCGAACAGACCATATTGATCATCCTGGCCTTTGTGGTGGGGCTTTCCACCGGGTTTGTCGCTCTTCTCTTCCGGTTTCTTATACACTTCTTTTATGACCTGTTCTTCGGAAGAGGGGAGCAGCTTTTTTCTCAGATTACCACCAACTGGCAGATATTCATCCCATTGATTCCCGCACTGGGGGGACTTCTGGTTGGACCGATCGTTTCTTTCTTCAGCTCAGAGGCGAAAGGGCACGGGGTTCCGGAGGTGATGCTGGCGGTCGCCGCCAAAGGAGGTATAATCCGGCCTCGGGTGGCGGTCGCAAAAAGCGTCGCCTCCAGTATCTGTATTGGCAGTGGAGGTTCGGCCGGAAGAGAAGGACCTATAGTGCAAATCGGCTCGGCGGTCGGTTCCACCATTGGACAGTATTTTCGGATGTCGGACCAGAGGATTAAGGTGCTCGTGGGGTGTGGTGCCGCCGGTGGAATTTCGGCGGTGTTCAATGCTCCCATTGCCGGGGTCTTTTTTGCCCTGGAGATTATCCTGGGAGACTTCGCGATTCATACCTTCGGCCCGGTGGTCCTATCTTCGGTCATCGCCTCGGTCGTGACTCACGCCTTTCTGGGTAACTATCCTGCTTTTTCAGTTCCCCACTATGAGCTTCTGAGCGTGGCGGAGCTTCCAATGTATTTGGTCTTGGGGGGACTGTGCGGCCTGTTCTCGGTACTTTACATCGTCACCCTCTACCGGGCGGAGGATTTCTTTGAGGACAAGGTCAAAATCCCCGGTTATCTGAAGCCGGCCCTGGGAGGCCTCCTTTTGGGCATCATCGGGGTGTTCTTTCCTCAAGTCTTCAAGGATGGTTACGAGTTCATCAAGCAGGCCTTGTATTCGGAGATGGCTCTCTGGCTTATGTCTGTCTTGATATTTTTGAAGATACTGGCAACCTCTCTCACTCTGGGTTCCGGCAACTCTGGAGGCATATTTGCTCCCTCCCTTTTCATCGGCTCTATGGCCGGCGGCTCTTTCGGCAAGTTGATGCACTGGCTTTTTCCGGCAGTAACCGCCTCCTCGGGCGCCTATGCTCTGGTTGGCATGGGAGCGGTTGTCGCTGGCGCCACCCATGCCCCCATCACTGCCATGGTCATCATCTTCGAGATGACCGGGGATTATCGCATCATCTTGCCTTTGATGCTAGCTTGCGCCTTCTCTGCTCTCCTCACTCGGCGCCTCAAACCGGAGTCGATCTACACCCTGAAATTGGTGCGGAGGGGGATCACCTTGAAAGGTGGTAGAGACATTGAGGTGTTAAGCTCCATATACGTCAAGGAGGTAATGAATCGGCACTACCAAACCATTCCTCAACATATGACTCTGGGAGCCATCTGGAGACTGATGGAAGATTCCCGCCAGGAGTGTTTCCCGGTGACCGACGAGAACGGGCGCTTTTTAGGGATGGTCTCTCTTCAGGATTTGCGGACCATCATAACCCGGGAGGGGATGGACAATCTCATCATCGCCCGGGACATC
>JBHIBM010000421.1:0-1914 GCA_046759085.1 Candidatus Zixiibacteriota bacterium | reverse complement strand
AGGCAAAATGAATGCCAAACCAAACTGTTTGTTATGTTTTCCTAAACTTAAGTTTCTTGAGTTATGCTCAACGTGAAAGGCTTCAAAATGGGTAAGAAAATACTCAAATGTGAGAAATTAAATTCCACTTCTTAGTAGCGGATTACATACACAGGACGACATATGGTAGAGATGAGACCCCATAACCTCTTGGACTCCTCAGGTTTGCCAGTCATCAGAAAGCTGAGGATTAGTTCCTTGTGGCACCAGTAGCAAACTTCATTGCCATTAGCTCGTCAAACGGATATTATTAGGAAGCCTACAAAATATTTCTGCTTTAAGGCTCCAGGCAGGTACAGCGGTATTTTGTTGTTGGGATGCTAATCCAAATTCTTGTTATAAGGAGTCAACCGGTGAGAGGCATTGTCACTCCATTGGGGATAGTTCTTGGTGTCGTGGCGTTTCTCCTCGTTTCTCCTGTCTGCGCAGAACTCTCCGGTGCCGACACCGATGGTGACGGCTGGCCTGACGAATATGAGATAAAGCTTGGAAGTGATCCAGAGAGCGCAGGGAGAATGCCGAATTCCCTTGATGATCCGGACCAGGACGGCCTGAAGAACTTGGAAGAGCGAGACGCTGGCACCGACCCTACACACCCGGACACGGATGCCGACGGGTTATCGGATGCCCAGGAGGTCCGCAGTGGAAATAGCGATCCAACTTTGGCGGACACCGACAAAGACGGCTCAAGCGACTTCGATGAGGCTATCGCTGGAACGAATCCTAGGAGCCCGGATACGGATGGTGACGGCTGGTTGGATGGTGCCGAGAGGAGGGCTGGCACCGACCCGAATGATCCCTCCTCTATACCTAAGAGCCAGTAAGTTTGCCGTGAGCGAGTCGACCTGAGCAGTTCGGCCCTGAGTTTCTCGACTCTACTCGAAACCCTGAGTTGATCGAAGGGCTCACTGCCGAAGGGCTCGTCGATAGGTCTTGTCGAACGGCTGCCCTCTGATCTCGTTGCCGCGCCGTAGCTTCTTGACCCGCCAACTTGTCTCGCCGTAGTTGCCGACTTCGCCATAGTAGCCTACGGCTACGAGGGCTGAATTAACGCAGGCGGAAGCCTCGGCGACGGCGGTTAGCGCCCGTCCTCCGCAGTAGCCTGCTACGGAGGGTGGAACGGCTGGTGTCTCTAGCGACCCAGAGCCCTGAGCTTGTCGAAGGGGAGCGGGTGGTGAATTAGAAATTACCCAAAATGTGACCTTCAAAGGGAGAGACGGGGCAAGTACTCCATGTAAAAACGATAGAACGCGGCAAGGACCAAGGAGTGGGTGATCTTCCCATCATGAATAAGATGTGGGATCTCATCCAGGGGCATGAGTAACACCTCAATGTCCTCCTTTGCATCCTGTTGTTGTTTTCCTACTAGAGATACATCCCGTGCCAGAAAGGTGTAACATTTGTTGTTGAGGAAGGCGGGATTGGGATGCACACTACCCAACAGGATCATCTCTGATTCTTCATACCCTGTCTCCTCACGAAGTTCCCGTCGGGCAGCCTCTTCAGGGGAGTCATCGGGTTCTACGATCCCTCCAGGGATTTCCAGAGTGATCCCCCTTATGCCGTGGCGGTATTGACTTATGAGAACCACCTGATTTTTCGGAGTGAGAGGGATCACGTTGACCCAGTCTGTGGACTCCAGTATGTGGAAGTCGTGCACCTCATTAGTGCGGGGGGATTGTGAGCGGTCTGTGCGGAGGTTGAATATCTTGTAGGATTCATTTTGTCGGCTTGAGATCACTTTCCAGGGCTTTGGAGGCATAACAACGGGTCCTTTCACATAGAAGATTTTTCCTCGGCTCAAGTGAAGCTCCCCCCTAAAGGGCGGGGCAGCTCATGAGTTCTGGAAACAATCCCATCGCCTAAGATGGGTGC
>JBHIBM010000420.1:0-1917 GCA_046759085.1 Candidatus Zixiibacteriota bacterium | reverse complement strand
GATCAGAGCCAGCACCCACACTTATATCCCCGGTGGAAGTGGCCTCGGGAAGACGTCGGCCATGCTTTTGCTCATCAGCCATGACATTGCTCGAGGTGCCGGGGTCGGGGTCACTGACCCCCACGGCGACCTCTACACCGACTGCCTCAAGGTCGCCTACAGCGTGCTGGCTAAGTCGGGGTCGGGAACCCCTGATTACAGCCGATGTGTGGCGATTAATCCTATGCACCCGGATTACGCCGCAGGGATCAATCCCCTTGAGGTTCCCGATGGTGAAGACCCTTATCCCTATGTCCTTGAGTTAATGGCCGTCTTGGCAAAGAATTGGCCTGATGCGTTCGCCGTTGGTGCCCGCATGGAGGACATCCTCCGCAACACCCTGCTGGTTCTAATGGAACATAACTTGACCCTGCTGGAAATTCCCTGGTTCCTCACTGACGAGGACTTTCGGGCCTATCTACTCAGCACTACCCGCAATGAGATGGTCAGGGAGTTTTGGGAGCGCCGGTTTGATATCTTGCCCAAGCGAGAAAAGGCGACGTGGATTGAAAGCAGCGCCAACAAGATCTCGAAGTTCATCAGCGACCCGCTGATATACGCTGTCGTGGGTCAGACGCACTCCACGATTGATTTCAGGGACTGCATGGACAACCAAAAGACCGTTCCGATCAATCTAGCCAAAGGCCGATTGAAAGAGAATTCCAATCTGCTGGGCTCTTTCCTCATCTCCAAAATCCAGGAGGCAGCCTTGAGTAGAATTGACATCCCGCAGGAGCAGAGGGTGCCGTTCTTTCTGTATGTTGATGAATTTCAAAACTATGGAGCGTCTCAGGAGTCGTTTGATACAGTCCTCTCGGAGGCTCGCAAATACCGGCTCCATATGGGAGGGCTGGCCCACCAGACTTTGTCGCAGCTTGACCCGGCGCTACGGGATTCGATTCTGACCAACTGTGACATTCAGCTGTACTTCCGGATCAACCGCTATGACGCCGAGCTCTTAGCCCGTCATGCCTTCCAGGCCACGGGCAGAAATGTTAAGCATCAAAGGTATCGAGACACAGGGATGGTCGGCCCCGTGGAGCCCGTTGGGAACCCTATCTTCCAGCCGCTTGTTGAAGAGTGGGAAGACTACATCAACCGGTTAACATCGCTACCATTTCGCCAAGCCTGCTTGGTTATTCGAGGCAGGAGCCAGGCCCAGTTTCTTCACACAGTCGACACACCACGGCACCAGGTTTCGCCGGCGGAGCTTGCGGAGTTTGAGGCCCGGGTCATCGAGAACTACGCTCGCCCCCGCGAGGCAGTCCGGCGGGAGATCGCCGAACGCCGCGAGCGCTTGGAACGGGAGGTTGAGGCCTTTGTGGAGGTGACTGATTTCCGACAATGGCCAGCAAAAATCGCAAACAGCTCCCGTATTTTGAGCGGATTCCGATTGAAGAGCGGCCTCCCTTTGTGTTTCAGGAGCGCGATCTGGAGGTTTTGAAAGTGGTGATGACCTATCGGGTGGTGGACTCCGAGATCATCAGTGCCCTTATTTCTGGTGGCAACTGGGGAATCACGCAACGGCTCACCAAGCTTTATCATTGGGAATTTCTTAGCCGCCCGAAGGATCAGATAGTCCTGAGGATTCAACAAAAACATCGCCACCTGATTTACACCTTGGACTCAGAAGGGGTGAGATGTCTGGTAAATGAACTGGGGTTACCTCGTGATAAGATCCGGTCCCATCTCAAGGAACCTCACCATCAGTTTTTGGAACATAGCTTGATGGTCTCTCGCCTGCACGCCTGTTTCGAACTCGCGATCGAACACAGGGATGACCTTGAATTCATCAACTTGGCTGCGGCCGAGGACGGAGAGCACTCTGTATTTTGGCGCCAGGATACTGGACTCAACACCAGGGTTCGGATTGAGACC
>JBHIBM010000419.1:0-1923 GCA_046759085.1 Candidatus Zixiibacteriota bacterium | reverse complement strand
GAAAAGAAAAATGCTGGATTGAAGGCAGTGACTGACTTCAGGATTATGAAACAGCATATTTCGAACGCCCGCAAGGCTAATAGAGTCCCTCTTATCTCAAAGAGATTACGGGAATTTACCAAAAACGACGCCCTAACCTTAGACCATTTAGAAATAAAATCTGCTAGCGTTCAAGCTGCAGCCTTGAACTTAATACGTGCTATAGACAAGCTAATTGTAGAAATAAGTAGAATCGATATCGAAGAGTACTACGGGGAAGAATCTCTGTGGAAAAAACTGAGGAAATTGAATGAACTAATAGAAAAGAAACTGATCAAAGCAGATCGTAATAGATAACATGAAGAGAGTCAATCCCATTTTTAGTTGAAATTTCATTCATTGGCAGCTGCTCCCGGTGTCATATCAGGCGACCGCCACCTCCTTTTGCTTTTTGATTGATACCATCTTGCCACTTTCTGTTATCTCTTTCTGTATGGCTGTCCGGAGGCTTTTGGTCTGGCGGTAACCGCTGATCTTGTTTAAGCGCGGCTCGATCTCCAAAAGAGCCGAAGCCGTCCAGCGCTGCCGCTGATTGGAGTTCTTCCAACAGTCAACCTTGTCCGTCCTCTGGCCTACCTGGGAGAGCAATGATTCAATGCAGTTGGTCGTTTTCAGGCTGCGCCTCAATTCTTGCGACAGCCCCAAACGCAAGATCGTCAAGGTCTCCTCAAATCCCTCATCGAAGCTTCTTACCGCCGACTCGTTGATCTTCAAAAGCTCCCGCCTTATCGCCAGAAGAGCCTTCCTGGCAGCCCCGTAATTATCCAGTTCGTAAGCCCTCTGAAGCTTCCTTCTGTATTCATCCTGCAACTTTTTGGGCAGGTATTTGACGATGTTCTCCCGCTTGTGCCACTGGCAACGCTGCACCAGGGCATATCTGCCGAAAACCTCGGTGATCGCCTTGCGGAACCCCCGGGCCCCGTCGATCACCACCAACAGCCCTTCCCCATAACTCAAGCCCCGCTCAATAAGCCCTCTCAAAAAGTCCCCGGCGACGATGTGATTCTCGGTATCAGTCTCAATTATCCCCAGGATGATCTTCTCTCCTTTCATGGTGACCCCCAGGGCCACGATGATGCCGTCATCCCCAAAACGCTTGCCGTCGATCACCAACGCCACAAAATCATGCCTCTCCAGCCGCCGCTCCATGAGCGTCCGAAGCTTCTTCTGGCTGGCCCGCTTCACACGCCGCGAAACGCTTGAGGGACTCAGCGACAAAGCCTCGTCAACAGCATCCGAACAGCCCTTATAATCGCCGCAGGATAGACCGGCCAAAACCCGCTTCAAGAGACGATCCTCAACCTCCGGCCGCGCCCTCTGTAACCGCGCGTATGACTCCAGCGACACCTCTTTTTGTTCTCTGGTGTTCCTCACTCTGGGAATCTCGACCGGCACCCGCTGCTCCCCGATGTAAACCGAACCCCGCTGAGACCCCCAACGGTCGTTCTGCGGCAAACCGTTCCGGCGATATTTATCCCCCGCTAACTCCCTGACCTCCGCTTGCAAGATGTCGTTGACATGCATCACCCCGATGCCAATCAACTCCCCCATCAACTCCACCCGGGCATCGAGGTCCAAAGCCCCGTACTCCTCCAGATTCCGGATCTCATGCTTTTTCGCAATTCCGGCCTTGCCTTTTGCGCTGACTCGCAGTAACCTTCTCATCACGGCTCCTTTTTTGGTGATAAGTTGTTTGCATAACATCATCTTAGGAGCCGCTACCTTTAGATTTCAACTAATAATGGCATACCGTCCGGAAGTCCGGTTATCCGCAATAACTTAGTTATTGGGAACAGTGCCACTAATGGAGGCGGTGTATTCTGCATAAATAACGCGATTCCCTTTATAAGGGAGAATGTAATAAGCTCAAACAGTGGATCAATT
>JBHIBM010000418.1:0-1927 GCA_046759085.1 Candidatus Zixiibacteriota bacterium | reverse complement strand
AGCTTCCTGATGGCTTTGCCGATGTGGTGATATCCAACTGCGTCATCAACCTGTGCCCTGATAAGGAGGCTGTCTATCGGGAAACCTTCCGTATCCTGAAACCTGGTGGGCGTCTGGCCATTTCCGATATTGTCATGAGGGAAAAGATAGATCCTCAGGTAAAAGGCCGCTTCCAATCAACGTGGGCGGGATGTGTCGGAGGAGCGATAGAGGAGGATAATTATTTTCAGATGGTTCGAAAGGCTGGCTTTAGGCAGGTTGAGGTCGTGGCCCGCCATTCATTATCCCAGAAGCAACTGGAAGCAATGGCATGTTGTCCGGGGCCAGAATTTACCCCTCCTCCTGCGAAGGAGGATCTTGCGGTGGTGCAAGGCAAAGTGATAAGCACGAAATTCACAGCGATAAAGCCCCAGATTGGCTAATACTCGGTGTGGAATCCGAAGTCAAGAAGGCAAGGCGAGCCACTCTCCTGATCCGGAACGCTGGTCAACTTCTCACCCTCAAGGATGGGAGGCAGATAGGACCCCGCACCGGCGAGAATCTCTCCAACTTGGGGATAATCGAAAATGGCGCGGTGGCGTCGCTGGGGGCAAGCATTTTGGCGGTGGGAACCTTAGAGGAGGTCAAAAGAGGCGCTATAATCGACAAGACCACCAGAATCATCGACGCCCAAGGAAAGGTTGTCACCCCCGGCTTTGTCGACCCTCACACCCATCCGGTTTTCACGGCTACGCGGGAGGAAGAATTTGAGCTCAGAGTCAGAGGTGCATCCTACCAGGAAATCGCCGCCAGTGGCGGAGGCATTCGCAACAGCGTTCGGAGATTCCGCACAACTTCTAACGACCAATTGACAAGAAACGCCCAGCGAGTCCTGGACAGAATGCTTTGCTACGGAACGACGACGATAGAGGCGAAATCGGGATACGGCTTATCCCTGGAAGATGAAGTCAGGTCTCTCCGGATCATTAAGGACTTGGATGAAAACCACCCCATCGATTTGGTCCCCACTTTCCTGGGGGCCCACGAGGTCCCGGATGAATACCGAGATGACCGAAAGGAATATGTCCGAATACTGACCGAGGAGATGATTCCCCGGGTCGCAGAGGGGAACCTGGCCGAGTTCTGTGACGTTTTCTGTGAAGAAGGAGTGTTCGATATCGAGGAATCCAGAAGGATTCTGTCAACCGCCAAAGCTTACGGACTGAAATTGAAACTTCACGCCGATGAACTCTCACCCTTTGGAGGGGCGGAATTGGCAGCCGAGTTAGGAGCCACCTCCGCCGATCATTTGGTTGCGGTCTCAGAGACGGGGATAGATAAGATGAAGGCGGCCGGAGTCATTGCAGTTCTTTTGCCGGGGACAACTTTCAGCTTGGGGTATGAAGAATATGCTCCCGCCCGAAGGATGATTGAAGCTGGTCTTCCGATAGCCCTGGCAACCGATTGTAATCCCGGCAGCTCCATGACCGAGAATATGCAGATGATCCTGAGTTTGGCCAGCACCCAGATGCGGATGACGGCGGCGGAGGGTTTCTGTGCCGCCACCATCAACTCTGCTTACGCTATAGACAGAGGTGAAGAGGTAGGGAGTCTGGAGCCGAACAAATTGGCCGACTTGGTGATCTGGGACACCGAGAATTACAAGGAGATTCCTTATCACTACGGAGTGAATCTGGTCAAGACGATCATCAAGCGCGGCAGGGTGGTGTATGGTTAGGAAAACCTTTCTATATCTCGTGATGGGCTTCGCTCTGACTTTCTGTGTTAGCTGTGGCGTCTATTCTTTCTCTGGCTCGGCCCTCTCCGGGGTGAGGACTGTCGGGGTGCCGCTGTTCGAGAATCAAACCACCGAATACGACCTGCAGGAGAAGCTCACCGAGAAAGTGACAAATAGCTTTATTGCTGATAATACCTTAAAAGTTGTGAG
>JBHIBM010000417.1:0-1929 GCA_046759085.1 Candidatus Zixiibacteriota bacterium | reverse complement strand
CTTGGAGGGGTCGGACGATTTGAAGAGGCAAATCGTCAAGGTCAACGCTCAGCGGTTGCTGGACGGGGAACTTTTAGGCGAGGTGGTGCAGGATGGAGGCTAAAAGCTTCTACATTCGGACTTTCGGCTGTCAGATGAACGAATACGATTCCCGGCTTCTGACGGACCTGCTTGTTTCATCTGGATGGACTCCAGTTGACAAAAGTGAAGAGGCTAGTCTGGTTCTCTTCAACACTTGCTCTGTTCGCCAAAAAGCCGAAAGTAGAGTTTACGGTCATCTGAGCGGAGTCGCTCACTTAAAGAGGCTGAACCCGGAAGTGAGGATTGCGGTGGTCGGCTGTATGGCACAGCGTCTTGGAGAGGAGCTGATAAGGCGGTTTCCCCTCGTCGACTTGGTCTTGGGCACCGAGGAGATCTTCTCCTTGCCGGAGATCATCGAATCGGAGGATTCGGGCGAAAGGGTGAAACTCAAGCTTTCCGGAAGGGATTTCGGGGACTTGGCGACAAAGTTGGCTCCGTCAAGCGCAAAAGCACTCGCCAGTTTCGTCGCCATCACCAGGGGTTGCGACAAGTTCTGTTCGTATTGTATCGTCCCCTATTTGCGCGGTCCCCTCAGATGTCGCCCCCACGCTCAAATCCTTGAAGAGGTTGAGGCTTTAGTGACGCGGGGGGCAAAACAGATCACCCTCATAGGGCAGAATGTCAATTCTTACTCCGATGGCAAGATCGATTTCCCCGACCTTTTAGAGAGAGTCTGCAGCCTCCCCGGACTTCAAAGAGTCCGTTTCACCACCTCCCATCCCAAAGACTTCGGAGAGAAATTGCTGGAAAAAATGGCCGATCTGCCGCAGCTCTGCGAGCACCTGCACTTACCTTTACAGTCCGGCTCCAATCAGATCCTGGGGAGAATGAACCGGGGCTACACCGTGGAGGAGTATGTCCAGAAGGTGGAGTGCGCCCGCGGGAGAATTCCAGGCCTCGGTATTACCACGGACCTGATTGTTGGTTTTCCCGGAGAGAGGGAGACAGACTTCGAGAGGACATTGGAGGCGGTCGAGAGGGTTGGCTTCGATGCCTCCTTCACCTTCAGATATTCCCCTCGCGCCGGGACGATGGCGGCGGGGTTTGACGACGATGTTCCCAAAGAAGTCAAGATAGAGAGACTGAACCGTCTGATAGCCTTGCAGCGGAAGATTTCCGAGATGAAAAATCGGGAATTGGCGGAGACCGTTCAGGAGGTTTTGGTTGAGGGCCACAGCAGACGCCAGCGGGATCGGTGGAGGGGGAAGAGCCGAGGCGGCAAGACGGTGCTTTTTTCAGCTGACAGAGAGAGCCTTTTGGGCAAACTGTGCCGCGTGAGGATCACCTCTTGCAGCAGCAAAACCCTTTTCGGGGAACATGTGAGCTAATCCGCTGTAGAAGGCCATCTGCTGGGTCTAAGGTGCACATTCTTAGGCAAATCGACATGCCCTATGACATTATCACAGAAAAGTGGAAGGAATCGTTATAGCGTCCACTCCGAGTATGCGGATGAGAACTCCACCTTGAAATTCCCGCAAAAAAACTTGCTTTTCCTATTCTGACAGCATATATTTTGCGCTCGAAATGTCGAGGGCCGAAAAACCTTTGAGCTGAAGAGAACTTCGCCCTTGATGTCGGTGGTGAGGTGACAATTGCCTAAGACCCTTTTTCCGCTACCTGGGTTCAATTGGACGGAAAAAGGCAAAGAGAGACTGAAGTGTCAAAGCAGAGAGAGGTAAACTGATGGCGTACACTATCACTGAAGACTGCACCATGTGCGATGTCTGTAGGGAGGAGTGTCCGGAGGGAGCCATCTCGGCCGGTGATCCCAAATACATAATCGATCCGGACCTCTGTACCGATTGCAATAGCTGTGCAGAGGTTTGCCCGGTGGAGGCTTGTATCCCC
>JBHIBM010000416.1:0-1941 GCA_046759085.1 Candidatus Zixiibacteriota bacterium | reverse complement strand
AAGATTGGCGCTCCATACACTTTGCTGATAGGTGGGTCCTTCTGTGTTTTAGGGTCGCTTCTGTTTGCGAGAAAAATTCCGGTGCTGAGGAAGGCAATCCGCCCGATCTATGTGAAGATGGGGATCATTCCAGAAGTGGCAACGGGGATTCGAACCGCGACAGTATTAACTACGCCACCAAGAGATTAAGGGATGTAACTTCATATAAGAGCGAGTCCACGGCTGAGGAGTTGACACCACCTGGAGGCAGACTTATGAAATTCGGTTTAGCTATCCTGCTCTGGCTGATTCTGGCAGGCATTGCGGTTGCAAACGGTTATTTTGGTAATACCGTTGTTGCGGGACAGCTCGGTGATTGCGGTGCGCACGTTTACAAGAGCGTTGTCCTTGTGGCCGCGGTCTTTCTCATAGCCCAGTTATACGCACATCGAACTCAAGGAACCGGGTGGGTTAGTGCGGCCCTCGGAGCTGGACTGTTGTGGCTCGGATTGACAATCGTATTTGAGTTTGCTTTGGGTCATTATGTATTTGGCAATCCATGGGAGACGCTCGTTGCTGACTATCAAATATGGAAAGGCAGACTTTGGCCCCTGGTATTGATCTCCGACCTGATGGCACCGCTTGTGATGGGATGGAGATTCAATCGCTGACATAGAATCTGTTTGCGGTTGCGATTACTCACGAGATGAAGTTGAACAAGAAAGCCTACAAATGGTGCTACGACAACATCCACAGCGTTTATTACAATCTTTTAATGAAATACTGTTTTCTCCCTTTCGGCGGCGAGGAAAAATGCAGGAGAGAATTGATAGATTCGGCTGACTTTTCACCAGGAAATAGAATTCTTGATATGTGCTGCGGGACCGGCGGCGCCACTTTTGCCATCGCCAAAAAAGCGGGAGAGGAAGCAGAGATCATAGGGATGGACCTTTCCTCGGGCCAGTTAAAGAGGGCCAGAGAGAGGAACCGCTTTGAGAATATCAGGTTTATCGAAGGGGACGTCACCAGGACTGATCTTGAAGAGGGATATTTCGACAAGGTCTTCATTACTCATGCCCTCCACGAAATGGTAAGGGAGGAGCGGTCAAAGACTCTCTCGGAGGCAAGAAGGATACTGAAAGGAGGAGGCGGGGTAATAGCATTGGAAGTTGACAATCCGGATGGCTTTTTTCGCCGACTGTTTGTGGGGTTTTGGATGTTTTACTGGCTGCCTTTCAACTTCGAGACCCCTACAAGAAGGGATATGTTGAAGCGTGGTCTTACTAATGAGCTTGTAGAAGCCGGCTTCAAGAATATCAGAAAAAGTCCAAAGCATCACGGAGCATTTCAAGTAGTAGAAGGAGAGAAATACCGGGTATCCGCTTGACGAAAAGGGGCAGGAGAATTTGATGTTGAAACTTCGGCTCTATTTGTATATCCTATTGTGTATCCTATTGAGAGGAGGTGCTCAAGATGAGAGTCAATGAAGGTCGTTTCGAACGAATCTTGCGGGTTGTCGTGGGGCTGTTTATTATCTCCCTCACTTTCTGGGGACCCAAATCAGCCTGGGGATGGCTGGGATTGATTCCGGTATTGACGGGAGCGACGGGCTTCTGCCCACTGTATGTGCTCGCTGGAAAACAGCCCTGCCACACCGAGCCTGAAGAGGAGTCAACCAGTGATGCCTCTCCTCCGCCAGGCTCAGACAGGGACTGAATGAGGGGGCAGAAGGGCTGAAGACAACGCCGACAGATGTTCTGTTAGAAGTATTGTGAAAGCTCGGACTCGGCACCGAAGTTGAATTGCTATGGATACCATCCGTCTCTCTAACATGACCTTTTACGGTTTTCATGGAGCCTCCGCCGCCGAGAGGAAGACCGGCAGGCGCTTCGAGGTCGATGCCGAAATGAAAACCGACATCCGGGAGGCGGCCGAAAGCGATAAGCTGGAAAACGCCATCGA
>JBHIBM010000415.1:0-1971 GCA_046759085.1 Candidatus Zixiibacteriota bacterium | reverse complement strand
CCGTCATCCAATTTTACAATCCCGATCGCATATGGCGCCTGGTCGGTGAAGGCTGAAGGCGCCACCCGTATCACCGTGTAACTCTCTATGGTGCCGGTCTCCGCCAGCTTGAGCGGCTCTAACTCCACACACTTCCCTTCAGGGCAGACTAACCTTGGAGGGAAGTATATCTCCCCGGTCTGGGGACATTTATTCGCCTCCAATCTGTATCTCTGCGGAATCTCTCTCCAGACTCTTGCCGGAAACATCTACATCACCTCCAGTATGTGAACCACTGCCGAACCACCACTTCCGCCCATGTTCTGGGTCAACCCAACTCTGGGATTCTTCAGCTGTCTCTCTCCGGCTTCACCGCGAAGCTGCTTGACCACCTCGACTATCTGGCCGACCCCAGTGGCTCCGACCGGATGACCTTTCGACTTCAGACCTCCGGAAGTGTTAATCGGCTTCTCGCCGTCCAACGCGGTCTTCCCCTCCAAGGCTGCATGTCCACCTTTGCCCTTCTCAAAAAAGCCCAAATCCTCGGTGACCATGATTTCCGCGATGGTGAAGCAATCGTGTACCTCGGCAAAGTCGATGTCTTTGGGGGTCTTTCCAGCCATCTCGTAAGCTCGCTTGGAGGCCTCCACGGTGGCATTCAAAGTGGTTAGCGATTTCCTGGAGTGGAGAGCAATGCGGTCAGTGGCGTTGCCAACTCCGAGAATCTTCACCAGAGGGTTCTTAGAAATCTCCCTCGCCTTGTCAACCGAAGCTAAGATCGCACAGGCAGCTCCATCAGTTATCGGGGAGCAGTCCATCAAAGTCAGCGGGTCGGCAACCATAACGGCCTTGGCCACACCCTCCAGGGTGGTCTTGGACTGGAATTGGGCTAAGGGGTTTTTGCTGCCGTTGTCGTGGTTTTTGACCGCAACTGCGGAGAGCATATCCCTGGTGGTGCCGAACTCGTGCATGTGTCTTTTTGCCATCAGGGCGTAAAGCCCCGGGAAAGTAGCACCGTGAAAGACCTCATACTCCTGGTCGGCGGCGGTGGCCAAAGCATAGGTAGCACCATCGCCGGAGACGTCGGTCATCTTCTCCACTCCTCCGACGAGAACAACATCACTCATTCCGGAGGCGACCTCTATGAAACCACATCTCACCGCTAGACCTCCGGAGGCGCAGGCGGACTCAACTCTGGTGGATGAAATCGGAACCTTTCCGAGATAGTCAGCTAAGAGTGAGGCCAGATGCTCCTGACCAACGAACAGCCCGCTGGTCATACAGCCGACATACATCGAATCGATTTTGTCCACACCAGCGTCTCTAATGGCCAAAAGAGCCGACTCCACAAAAAGGTCTCGAATCGATTTATCCCAGAGCTCACCCCACTTGTTCATCCCCACGCCAATTACACAAACCTCTCTCATATTTCCAGTCTCCTTTAGTCAGCAGTTAAGATTTTGCCGCGGTATTTGGCGTAGGTGCCGTAGTCGATGTATCTCTTATTGTTGTCAAGCATGTACCGGGTCTTCGGTGCCAGATCCCTGACCTCATTGATTCTATCGGTGACGGTGAAAATGAAACCATCCGAGCCGGCACCGGAGCCGTATGAAACCAACATAATCTTATCCCCCGGCTTGGAAATATCCAAGGTGGAAGTCAGTCCCATCGGAGAGGAACCAGAGTAGGTGTTACCCAAAAGAGGGCAGAGCAGACCCGGTTCGATCTGTTCCGGCTTGAAGCCGAGCATCTTCCCCACCCGCTGGGGGAATTTCCCGTTGGGCTGGTGGAAGATGACGTAATTGAAATCTTTCGGCTCCATCCCGGCTTCCTTCATCAATGCCTTGGCGCACCCGGTGATGTGCTTGAAATAAGCCGGCTCGCCGGTGAAACGACTCCCGTGCCGGGGATAGAACTCGTGCTCCCGCCTCCAGAAATCGGGGGTGTCGGTCATGAAGGAGAAGGTCTCATTGCACTCCGCGACAACCTTAT
>JBHIBM010000414.1:0-1971 GCA_046759085.1 Candidatus Zixiibacteriota bacterium | reverse complement strand
GTGAAAGTCTATCACCTAAACATCGGACAGCCGGACATCGCCACCCCGAAGGAGTTCATGAACGCCATCAAGAATTTCGACCAGGAGGTTCTCGCCTACGGGCATTCCCAGGGGAGCATCGAATTCCGCGAAAGGCTGTCTGCATATTACTCCCGATACGATATCGAGCTTTCGCCGGAGGAAATCGTGGTGACCACCGGGGGGAGTGAGGCCATCATCTTCGCCATGATGGTGGTCTGCGAGCCCGGGGAGGAGATCATCGTCCCGGAACCTTTCTACACCAATTATAACGGCTTTGCGGTGGAAGCGGGAGTGAATCTCGTGCCTGTGACGACTTATGCCGAGGCCGGATTTCACCTTCCCGGCAAAAAGGAGATCAGATCCGAGATAACCTCCAAAACCAGGGCAATAATCTTCTGTTCCCCGAACAATCCCACCGGAACGGTCTTCACAAAAAGGGACCTGGAGACCCTGGGGGAGTTGGCTATCGAACACAATCTCTTCCTGCTTTCTGACGAGGTATACAGGGAGTTCATCTACGAGGGGACTCACACCAGCATCATGAATATCCCCGGAGTAGAAAATCGTGCTATCCTTTTAGACTCCATTTCCAAACGGTTCAGTGCCTGCGGAGCCAGAATCGGGTGCCTCGCCAGCAAAAACAGGGAAGTAGTAGAAACCGCCTTGAGATTCGGGCAGGCTCGTCTATGTTCTCCGAGTATTGAGCAGTATGGGGCTATGGCGGCGTTGTCCCTGCAGGAGGACTATTTCAGGAGCATGGCCGACGAATACCGTCGCCGCCGCGACGCCGTCTATGAGGCTCTGATGCAGATCCCAGGAACGGTCTGCGAGAAGCCCTCGGGGGCTTTCTACATTATGGCGAAGCTGCCGGTGGACGACATCGAGGTATTCTCACAGTGGATGTTGACCGATTTCCGACTCGATAGCGAAACCACCATGATTGCCCCGGGCCCGGGGTTTTACGCTACGCCCGGCAGGGGGAAGGACGAAGCTCGGCTGGCTTATGTCTTGAACGTGGAGGATCTGAAAAAGGCCATGAAAGCGCTGGCGGTGGGGATAGAGAAGTACAACAGTCTAAGATGAGGAAGAAGTTCGCTGTCGGAGTTGACCTGGGGGCTACAAACGTAAAATATGGCCTTATCTCCAGCGAAGGGAAAGTCCTTTACGGTAGTCTCCAACCTGTCAAAGAAAGCAAGAATCGCCGCAGAGTGTGGGAGGTCATTCATTCTGCAATAGCTGAAGTTCTGAATCGAGCACAATCCCAGAAGCGAAAGATCTCTCACATCGGGATCGGCAGTCCCGGCACCGTGAATTTCCTGACCGGGAAGGTGCAGGGTTTTAGTCCCAATCTCCCCTTCTGGGTCGGGGTGAATCTAAAACAGGGGATCAATCGACGTTTCCCAGAGTATGAGGTTTTCGCAGACAACGACGCCAACGTCATGGCTCTGGCGGAATACCAGCTTGGCGCCGGCAGAGGTTTCAAAGACATCCTGTGCCTCACCCTGGGGACCGGTATTGGTGGAGGTCTCATCCTAAATGGTAAGCTCTATCGGGGCAGTCGCTACTTCGGGGGGGAGTTCGGACATATGCCGATAAGATATCAAGGTCGTCGGTGCCTGTGTGGGGGTAAAGGCTGTGTGGAGGCTTACGCCTCCGTCCCCGCTCTTTTAAGGGAGGTACGGTCCCTCTTGCGAAGAAGAAGAGACTCCGTCCTGAAAGACTGGCTTGGAGGTGATTCAAAAAAACTGACCTCGGAGGTGGTGATGGAAGCCTTCAAGCTCGGCGATGAGGTTGCCACTGAAGCTGTCGATAGACTGGTTGAGGCTTTAGCCGCGGGCATAGTCGGGGTGGTCAACCTTCTTAATCCTGAAGCGGTAATCATCGGGGGAGGTCTGGCCGATTCCGGAGAGGTTTTCATCAAGAGAATCAGGACTGCGGTGAGGCAGAGGG
>JBHIBM010000413.1:0-1974 GCA_046759085.1 Candidatus Zixiibacteriota bacterium | reverse complement strand
CAGTATCGGAATTGTCCAGTTCGATGGCTCCGTGAGGAGATACCCCTTGGCCAGCTTTGCCCTCGCCGGTTCCGATTTTGTGGGCACTCCCGCCTTCGGGGACTTAGACGAAGACGATACCTTAGAGGTTATTTTGGGCTCTCTCGACGGCAAGCTTTATGCCTGGAAGCCGAGGGACTCTCAACCTGATGGCGGCGCCGACCTTATGCCCGGCTTTCCCGTTGATCTGCGAGCACCACCAGGCACCTCGCCCGTGATCTTCGACCCAGGCAGCGGCGTCAGGATCGCCGTTGCTGCTGGGAGCAAGCTACTCTTTTTCGACTCTGCGGGAGACACCATCAGCATTAAAGACTATTTTGAACGTCAGCTCACCGGTATGGCAGTGACTAGCGAGGGGGAGATGGTCGTCACCTCACACCGCAACGACTCTTCCCTTGTTGACTACCCCAACTGGAACTATGTTGTGCCCGGTGACTCCCTGTTCAATCCGGTGATAGGAGACATCGACCACGACGGAGGGGAGGAGATTATCGCCTCCACCGCCGGAGGTTACCTTTACGTCTGGAATCTCAATGGGGAGATGGAGTCCGGCTGGCCCCGGCAGGTCGCTCAAATCCTCGGCGGCCCGCCAATTCTCGGAGATATAGATGGAGATGGTTTCTTGGAGATAATCCTTGCCGGCGAGGATGAGATATACGCTTACAACTATACCGGAAGTCTGGTCTCGAATTTCCCGGTGAGATTGAGCCGCTCAACAAACATGGGCCTCATAGTTTCAACTCCGGTTCTGGGAGACTTGGACGGTGACGGTCTAGTTGACATAATCTTCGGTGGTCCCCAGGGGAACCTGTATGCCTACCGCTATGACGGCAATCCGGTGAACGGTTTCCCCCTCCCCTCTGGCTTCCCAATTTACGACTCCCCAACGGTGGCGGACTTAGACAATGACGGAGATCTGGAGATCTGCGTTCGCTCGTACGCCGACGGCTTCATCACCTTCTGGGATCTGGCCGCTGCTTTCACGGAGGAAGACCTATCGTGGTCGACTTTCGGTCAAAACCCCCAGAACAGTTTTCTCTTTCCCGACTCGCTTCTCTCTCCGATTGTGGTGGGCGAGTTTCTTTCCCCAGGCTCGGTTTATAATTATCCCAATCCCGCCGGGGAGGAGACCAAGATCAGGTATTACCTCAATCAGCCCGCGGAGGTGAACATAAAGATTTTCGACCTCACCGGAGAGCTAATCTTCGAGCATGCGGAACAAGGTCAAGTGTCCGATAACGACTATCTTTTGGATTGTTCCAAATTCGCGCCCGGGGTCTATCTCTGCCGGGTGGGGGCCCAAAATGGCTCTTTGAAAGAACACGCCATCTTCAAGATCGCGATAGTGAGGTGATATCGACTCGTTGGAGATCGATACCAAGTATAGGCCGTGAACGTAAACGTTTGAGCTTCAGTAGACAGGAGAAGATCAGATGAAATTGAAAAGATTCGCCCTCTGGGCATTTGCAGCCTCGATCTTAGTTGTTTGCGGGTCACTCTGGGCTTCCCAGCCCGGGGCCGCCGCAAATGAAGGGCTGGTCGGCTCTTATTTCGCCTCTTTGAATCGCCCCTTCGATTCCTATCTCGAGATCGAGGAGGTCTCTCCCTCCTGGGCGGAGGCGAAATACCTGACCGAAAAGCCGGGACAGTTAGAGGAGGACATCTACGCCTTCAAGCCAAAGAACACCAGGTTAGCCTTCTTCTACTCTATGCTAATACCCGGTGCCGGTGAATTCTACGCCGGCTCCAAGATAAAGCCTCTCCTCTTTCTGGGGCTGGAGGCTTCCCTCTGGAGTGGATATTTCGTCTACCACGGGAAGGGGAACGACAAGGAGGACGAATATATAGCCTACGCCGATCTCCACTGGGACCCGAACGACTATCTGGAGTGGTGGAACAACGAGCTAGACAGTGTTGATCGGGCCAAATATTCTC
>JBHIBM010000412.1:0-1985 GCA_046759085.1 Candidatus Zixiibacteriota bacterium | reverse complement strand
AGATAAAATGATTCAGACTCGGCGTCATACGAGGAATACCCACCCAAGGGGAAACCTGACGGCGCATCGTACTGGTAGAAGAATCGTGGATTAAAGACAGAATATGTGAGGTCCTGTGGTAGCAGGTGAAGTTGCCAAACTGTTGTCGACGCTTGGTCGCTCGATGCAGTAACAGGCTCACTTTCAGCCAAACTGGTCAAAACAACCTTTTTTGCGGTTCGTAAGTCATACGGCCGATCATCGGGGGTTTTCAATGTGAAATCCAATCGCCCACGGATTTTCTTTCCATCCACTAACGTGACTTCATGCTCGCCTTTGCTTACTTCATCGGCTTGCTGAAACATTCTCAATGGAATGAGCATATAAACACCATCAGCCATTCTCAGCACAAACTCTTTTCCCGCGCCCCAACGACGACGTGCGAGCACCCAGTTCAATAAACTGCTCCCGGTATCAATGCTGTACACCTCAACAGTGGGTTCAAGGTCGAATTTGGTTCTCAACTGAACAACTGAGTAGTCGCCACTGATTTGCACAGTAACCGTTGGCTCTGGCGACGTTTGAGTAGGAGGTGGTGTCGTTACTCGGGGTAACGTGGGAGCAGAAGGCCGAGAAGGTAATCCAGATGTAGGAGAAGGTGTGGGACTAGAATTTGGAACTATGGCCTCAGATTCAAGCCAAGTAATGGCGGCACGAGCCAATGCTATATCAGTAGCCTGGGCGACACGTGTAGACTCAAGCGCGACTACCGTCCCGGCCTGAGCAGTTTGTGTCGCCTGAACTGACTTTATTCCCTTGCCCCAGGTAGCAAGTGTCGCTATCTCCCTAGCCTGGTCTGCTTGTGCTGCATAGACTGTCGCTACTTCTTTATCACGCTCAGTAACGGCCAGCTTAAGGCTCTTTGTCCTATTGTTCATGGACCACAAGGAAAAGCTGACTAACACGAAAACCACCGCATACGATATGCGACGGGCATTTCCTCGCAGGCTATCATGTACAGGCACAAAATCCAATTCCCATCCGAACAAATCTCGTAGAAAAGCCAGTGCGGCTATAAGCAAGGCTAGGATCCCTGACAAATCACCCCAATCTATTCCCTGACTCATAGTTCCTATCCCTCCCCACTAGCACCTGAACTGCACTGCGTAGCAGTACGATCTAGGACATCTTATGATAGCTCAGTTTAATTATAATTCAATCCTCAGCTATGGGACGAGGGGTTCCTCTGATTCCCGCCACTGATGATGACATCCTCCCGTCGTCTAACTTCCGTTCAGCGATGCAGAGACTCTCACCGTCTCTCTTTCCGGTTGAATAGCCAGTCCTTGGGACAGAGCTATTTGATCTCTCTTCCCCCTTTCGCCGGATTCTTCTATGACCACACAACTTCTCGCGGCGAAACTATAATCCCCGTATGGATATAAACTTCATGAACGAAAAGGATTTCTACCTCAAAATCGAGGACGATCTGAGGGAGAAACTCAAATACGAGCATGACATCGACCGTCTGGAGGAGTTGCTTCTCCAGGAGCTCCAATACACCGAGTTAAAGTATGATGTCTTCGTCAACCTCATGGAAGGAACTATCCGGGTGACGGTGGATCTCAGCGCCGTAATTGACAGCGCGCACTTCGCCATCAACGGATTCACCATCGAGCAAGAGGAGAGGGAAAACAAAACCAACGAACCCGGCTCCGAGCTGGAACAAGATTAACCATCTCACCAACCTCACCCCCATTTCTGGTATGATGATGAGGAACGCAACACCGCGCTTCAAAGGGGGTGAGCCACATGAGCGATACCAACGACAGCCAAACCGTCAAAGCCGGCGCCCGGACCTACTTTTTCGATCTCAAAGAGAGCAAAGACGGCAACGCTTACCTCGTGATCACCGAGAGCCGCCCCAAGGGAGAAAGCGACGAGTGGGAACGATCTCGCCTCCTCGTGTTTCCCGACCACGCCCAGGAGTTCTTAGAAGCGACTCA
>JBHIBM010000411.1:0-1993 GCA_046759085.1 Candidatus Zixiibacteriota bacterium | reverse complement strand
CGCCCTCGGGATTAACACGGCGCTTCGGGGCACGGATCTGCTCACCCTTCGAGTCCGAGATGTACTCGATGAGCGCGGGGAGGTTCGCGATCGGCTCTATATCCGACAATCGAAAACGGGCAAGGAGCAGGAGATCAAGCTGAACCGCTCAGCGCGTGAGGCGATTGACCTTTACCTGGCCGAATGGGACCGGGAGGGTGTAATAAGCTATGGGATGAACTCTTACCTGTTTCCGGGTCGTGATCCCAATAGCCACCTGACCCCCCGCCAGCTCACCAGCCTGGTCAATCAGTGGGCCGAGATGGTCGGCCTGACGCAGGGGAGCTACGGCATCGGGACGCTTAGAAAAACATGGGGCTATCAGGCCAGAAAGCGCGGGAGAGCCATTTTACCACCGGCCTTCACACTTATCCAAGCAAAGCTCGGCCATGCCTCCCCGAGCGTCACCCGCCGCTATATCGGCATCACGCAAGATGAAATATCGGATGTGGAGGAGCGGGTAGAGTTGTGATTATTTACGCCTTCCCTACTTGACAACGTTCAAGCTCTGCTATAGACTACTATTATAGTAATAAAGTAATGTCATCTCGTATGCCTAACAACTTACATCTCATCAACAGGAGGGAGATACCCATGCCACTGGTAAAGATCACCCGGAGTCGCCAGGTGACCATCCCAAAAGAACTCTTTGAGGGGCTCGACTTACAGCAGGGTGATTACATAGAGGTAACCAGAGAAGGCGATCAACTTATCCTTCGACCCAAGACTGTGGTGGATCGGCAAAGAGCACAAGCCAAAGACCGCTTGTTCAAGCTGCTAGAACAAATCTGGGAGCGCAACAAAGATGTAGATCCTGAAGTGGTCGAGCGCGAGGTCGCTCAAGCGCTCCAAGAAGTTCGGCAGGCTCGTCGCACCCACAAACCGACTAACATGAATCAATGATTCGTTTCGTTCCAGATACCAATGTATTGACCAGTGCCACTATTGTTCAGGAGGGTGCTTCGAGTCAAATCCTTCAAGCATGGCAGAGAGGGGAGGTGGAACTCATCACCTCCCCTGTGTTGCTTCAAGAGCTGGAGAAGACCCTCTCTCGTCCCCGCATCCAGAAATACCAGTGGATGGGGCCAGAGGAGGTATTAAAGCTCCTCGTAGAACTCAAGCAAGCTGCGATTCAAGCCTCTGGTGAGCAACGGGTGTACGTCATCTCAGAAGATCCTGACGATGACTTTGTGTTGAGTGCAGCCGTAGAACAGAAAGCCGACTACATCGTATCCGGAGACCGCCATCTCCTCACTTTAGGCAGCTACCAGGACATTGAGATTGTTACTCCAGCAGCGTTTCTAAAAATTCTAAAGCAGTAAGCGGCGACCCTATCAAGGGATTCACATTGTCCCGCCAGCAGCATTCCTCAAACGACTGGCCCGAGAGGGAGAGAGCATAAAAAACTGGGGGCAATGAATCTTCTCGAGCAATCCTCAAAAAGATACAGAAGACGGTACTGGAACATCAGACAAAGGCCTATCTGAAAGCCCATCAATGTTGTCCTGATTAAGGTGTACATCTGCTTCTTCAGACACGGGCGAAGGTGCTCAATCAAGAGCTGGCTGCAACCTTCCGCACCTGGTACCCGGACTTTCAGAACGAGTACATACGGGTGAATTGACCCCCAAGATTTTTATGCTCTCCTAGTAAAAATGCTCGACATGAAAACTGGCGGTAAATTTCAGGATCCGGTGAATGAGGCCCAAAAGCTTGTAGAAGAACCGGAGTTATACGCACAGCGCCGCTCTCTAAGGAGCTTCACCCCCTGGTCACCGACAGCATAGGGCATGGGTTGGTAGTGATACCGGTTCTTGAGATACCCCCATCCAGAACCTGTGGTGCTTCAGCAAAATGAGGTACACTAACGAGTTATTAGCCGGCACAAAGGTTGGCTTACTTATTGCCGGTCAATACACCGGACTTCAGTCCGCGTGATCCGGTATGCTACGAT
>JBHIBM010000410.1:0-1993 GCA_046759085.1 Candidatus Zixiibacteriota bacterium | reverse complement strand
GATCAAATTGTATAGAACTGTCGCCCCGGGATTGTTTTTCAAGAGATTCTTGGCAACCAGCGCGGTCACCATATCCCCTCCTAAGGTCTTTCCCTTCTCGTCGACAAGAAACATCCGGTCGGCATCTCCGTCGAAGGCGGCTCCGAAATCAGCCTTCTCCGTTACGACCCTTCTTCTCAACTCCTCGGTGTTCTCTGGTTCGATGGGGCTTGCGAGGTGGTTGGGGAAGTTCCCGTCTAATTCGAAATACATCGGTACTACCTCACAGGGAAGGTGGGAGAAAACCTGGGGAACGATTTTTCCCGCCATTCCGTTGCCGGCATCGATAACGATCTTGAAGGGCTTGATTTTATCCCTGTCGATGAAGGACAGGACGTGCTCGGTATATGCAGCGGTGATATCTTTGGCGACAATTCTGCCTTTGGAGGCAACCTGAGGGTACTTTTCTGAGATGAGAAGCCCCTTTATCTGTTCTAGTCCTTTTTGACCGGAGAGCGGTACCGCACCGCCCTTGCAGATTTTGAAGCCGTTGTATTCCTGAGGGTTGTGGGAGGCAGTAACCATAACCCCGGCATCGTAACCGAATTTGCCGACCGCGAAATAGAGCCCGTCAGTGGAGATGAGGCCGAGGTCGACTACTTCTGCCCCCTGGGTGGTGATGCCCTGGCACAGAGATTGAAAAAGCTGCAAGGAAGAGAGACGCATATCCCGCCCGAGCGCCACTTTCTTGGGTCTCAAATACGTAACCAGGGCTCTCCCCAGGTGGTGAGCGACTTCGGAGTCTAATTCATCGGGAACGATTCCGCGAACGTCATAAGCCTTAAAAATCTTGGGGTCAAATTTTGGCATCTCTTTACTCCTCGGAAACAGTATCGCTCAATATAACCTATCGTCGGCTTAAGTCAACGTTGAAGCCTGCAAACTGGCGGCATCTGAGATTCGTTTACTGTCGCTGAAAACCCATCTGAGACCTCGAACAACCCCTCTCTAGAATATCCACAATAGACGCTTCTTGATGGCGCGTGCGCCTGGAATGCTCAGGCAGCACTGTTATTCCCATAGTTCTTCAAGTATCCCAGCATCCTGAGGATTCAATAGCACCGCCGTTGGCCGAAGCACAGCCGCAGTCGTCGCTTCAATTATCTTGACTTCAATCGCATTTTGAATATATTTCGCAATTGAACATTTGTCTGGTTTTCTACCTGAGAGCGCCCGCCCGGCGGGCAGGGAACAATACTGAACTGGAGGTATAGAAATAAAATGTATGCCATTGTGGAGACTGGTGGGACGCAGATAAAGGTCTCTGAGGGGGAGATTCTCAGAATTCCCAAGATAGAGACGGAGATAAACCAGAGGATTTCCCTCGATAAGGTTCTCTTAGTGGCCGACGGTCAAGAGGTTAAAATCGGACATCCTTATCTAGAAGGGGTCAGCGTCGAGGCAGAGGTTGTCGGCTCCGGTAAAGAGAATAAAGTGACGGTTTTCAAGTTCAAACGCAGGGTCAAATATCGCCGTAAAATCGGTCACCGTCAACCTTACACTGAAATCAAAGTGAGCTCCATCAAGGTTAAGTGAGCGCCGCCGCAGTCTTATGCTCTCCTCTCCGACCAGATTCTCATTCATCGCTCTTTTGATTGCGAGCCTCGGGCTTCTGAGGCCCAGTTTCGGGCAAGAGCAGAATCTGGAGATCCTGTCCATAGAGGCGCAAGGGAACCTCACCACCTCCGCGGCTTTGATCCTCAGTGTCTGCGGTCTGGAGGCGGGAGAGGAGCTAAACGCCGGGGCAGTCCAGGATGCCATCAAGCATATATACGGCCTGGGGCTTTTCTCCGATGTCGCAATAGATTATCAGCTCAAAGACAGAGGCGTGGAGTTGATTATCAAGGTCAAGGAGTACCCCAAAATCCGCAAGCTGAGGTTTTCCGGCAATAAGAAGATAAAAAAATCAAAACTCTCTCAAGTGAGGATGAAAAGAAGATTAACATTTATGAAG
>JBHIBM010000409.1:0-1995 GCA_046759085.1 Candidatus Zixiibacteriota bacterium | reverse complement strand
TTCCGAGAAGATAAAGAGGAGTTTCTCCATTGGTCTCATCGCCCTGGGGGTCTTTTTCCTCCTGGGAAATCTCCTTTTCGGGTGGGGGATGGAGATACTCTGGCCGATCTTTCCCCTTCTGGTGAGTTTTTTCTTTTTCTATCTCTATTTCTCGAAGGTGGAGAGGTCTCCGGGAGTGGAGGGGGTCTTAATTCCCGGCGTCATCCTGCTGGTGGTGTCCATTCTTTTCTTCTTTCTGAACTTCGCCGGTTGGGGGCTGATGCAGTATCTCTGGCCTACCTTCCCTCTATCGGTCGGCCTGTCTTTTCTGGTTACCGAATATGCGAGCGGGGAGGTCAAGGGCCTAAAAGGGGCCGCGAAGTTTTTGATCTATTTCTCAATCGTCTTTTATGTTTTAGGCATCATCTCCTATCGGGTCTGGCCGATTGCCCTGATCATCATCGGCATCTATTTGATCGTCAGACAGAGCCGAAAACGCACCGAGTGATTTCTCCAACTGATGTAGGAAGCACTTGATCGATCCTTCAAAATCAGCTTCGCGGGGAAGGAAGAGGCTTCCGGCTGCCTCCAGTTGGGCGAGGCTACCTACTCCCATAGAGTCGTTCCTCCCCGCAAGCGAGAATACCTCTGGTTGCGAGATTCTGATCAAGAGGGACGACCTCACCGGCAGTCTCCTTCTGGGAAACAAAATCCGGAAGTTGGAGTTCTTCGTGCCTCACATAAGAGGAGCCGGAGCAGAAGTCTTGATCACCTGTGGAGGGCTGCAATCCAATCACGCTCGTGCGGTTGCCTGCCTGGCCTCCCGAATGGGAATACAATCACATCTGGTGTTGTTAGGAAGAGAGAGAGGGATCCCCGATGGCAACCTCTTTTTAGACAAGATGGTCGGAGCCTCCCTGAAGTTCGTCAGCCCCAGATACTATGAACGGATCGATGAGATAATGTTAGAAGAGGCGGAACGATTCAAAAACAGAGGCGTCAAGCCCTACATCATTCCGGAGGGAGGCTCAAATGAAATTGGGGTCTGGGGATACGTAAAGGCGACCGCCGAGATCATGGGTCAATTGAAAAAGATGAAGACTGAGGTAGATGCTGTCGTAGTGCCGGTCGGCACCGGGGGGACTTACGCCGGGCTTTTAGTCGGCTCCAAATCCTTCGACTGGAAGGTCAAAATCTACGGCTACAATGTCCGCTTCACCGCCGGATATTTCACCCGTGCGATTTTCAACTTGATCAAGTCCTTCGAGAAGAGATATGAGGTCAAGACCGGCATCAGGAAAAGGGAGATTAGGATCATCGGTGGTTACGTCGGGCCGGGATATGCCAAAACGTATCCCCGGGAGATCAGGTTTATTCGAGAGATCGCGCAATCCACCGGTATAGTCCTCGACCACGTATACACCGGAAAGGCCCTCTTGGGTTTGGTCGATTGTCTCCGAAAGGGGATGTTCCCCAGGGATAAAAGGATACTGTTCATCCACACCGGAGGCCTCTGGGGGCTTTACGCCGCCAGAGACAAATTCTTCTCTTAAATGATATGCCGCTTTGCAGGGATGACTCCGCGTTCGAATTCATTGGTGAAGCCGCCACGTGCGGTTTTTTAGTTTCCCATGCCGGCTGAGGTCTTGAAGAGAAACCTCTCTTTAGTCATCGCGGTGGTGGCGGTGAGCTGGGCGGCGATTTTCATCCGCCTGGCCGAAGCACCGCCATTAGTCTCCGCATTCTACCGCATGGCCTTCGCGGTTCTGTTCCTCTCCCCGTTTGCACTTTCGCCGTTCCTTGCAGAGTTGAAGGTCATCCGCAGACGTGAATTATCCTTGACGATACTGTCCGGGGTCCTGTTGGGGATCCATTTTGCGCTGTGGTTCACCTCCCTTTTCTACACCACCATTTCGAACTCCGTGGTGCTGGTGACGACGCAGCCGATATTCGTAGCCTTTCTCTCCTTTCTGCTCCTCAAGGAGCGGATAGGAGCAGTACAGTTGTTAGGGATAG
>JBHIBM010000408.1:0-2006 GCA_046759085.1 Candidatus Zixiibacteriota bacterium | reverse complement strand
GGCAGGGTTTCCCCTGCCTTTTTTGTCTCCTCTCTTCGGCCCCCTGAGGAGGACCTCGTTTTGGCCCAGTTGGCATCAAAAAAATTTCCCCGAAAAGTGTTGACTTTCTCGGAATTGGATGTTATCTTAAACGCTGGAACTTCAGGCGATGCTCGTTACGTGTATGATTCTTAACTTGCTTCGATGATATTTGGCCTGATGAGCTGAAGTTTTAGGGTAACGTCGAAAATTCTCAGAGTCGGGGAGGTGATGCCACCGAGCTAAAGCATTAAACTCAAACCTCAAAAAAACTTTAAAGAGAGCTATTTTAAGAGGTAGGATTATGAGAAAGCGTGTGTTAGTAATCAGCCTGGCGCTTCTATTCTTATCGGCGGTCTCGCTCCGGGCGGCAAGTCTGGTTGGAGAGTCAAGTTCAGGTTCCTTTGTAACCGGCGGAGGCGGTCCCGACCGCTTCGGCTACTATTGGATCGACAGCGATACCGTCGGCGGTCCGGAGTATCAATGGATTGACATTACCACCAAGCCGGGCGCAGTCGAGGTCACCCAGTGGTTGGGGGACGACAACAACACCGGCCCTTACGCCATCGGCTTCGATTTCCCCTATTATTGGTACACCGTCGACGAGGTCATTATTGGCTCCAACGGTTATGTCTCCTTTACCGACCGTGATAACTACGCCCACCCCTTTTCCAATCTTCCCAGCGAGGCCAGGCCGAACAACCTGGTCTGTCCCCTGGCGGGCGATATCGACTTCAGTCACGGAAACCCAGAATGCTGGTATTGGTCCAACGACCAGGACACCTTCGTAGTCTCTTGGATAAATGTTCCGGAGTTCTACCCGGACCACAGGCCCGACAGCACCCATACCTTCCAGTTAATCCTCACCGCCGCCGACAGCAATTTCTACTTCATGTATGGTGAGCAGCGCGGCCATTACGAGGCCGGTGCTGGCAGTTACGTCATCGGCATGGAGGACGTCAGCGGCACCGTGGGATTGCAGTATTGTAGAGACGGAATGCCTTATGGGAACGTGTTCCATGAGGAATTAGCGATCCGCTTCTATGCGATCCCGGATACCCTCTTCGAGTTCTACGATCTCGGGGTGCAGAGCGCTCTGACGGAGGAGTCCATCGCCCCGGTCTATTTCACCGGGGACGAGGTAGTCCTGACGGCGGAGTACAGAAACAACGGAACCCACACTCAATACGATATTGAAACCCGGGTGATAGTGCGGGATCCTGAGGGGACGGAGTTGTGGCGAGATACGATCATCATCGCCTCTCTGGAGCCGCAGCAATCTGTCTGGTTGGAGTATTCTCCGACCTTGACACCCGCCATGACCGGGGAGTATGGGATCGAGTTCCGGCTCTACGTTGTCGACGAGGTGCCGGGGAACAACCGCAAGATCGCGGAGCTTCGGATTGTCGAGTATGGTGGTGTGGGAACTGAGACCCTGCTTCTGTGGGACGATACCACCCTTGAAAGCTGCAGCTCCTGGCAGGGTGATTCCGGCGGTTACGCCAACGAGTTTGAAGCTCCCCAGCCATTCAAGATCAAGGAGGCGTATATACCCATTCAGGGGGTTAGCGGCGGTACCGGTGGCGACTTGGTTGTCTGGGTATTTGAAGATGACGGGTTCGGCAATCCCGGTAACATCATCGGAGGGGACACCGTTTACATCCCGTGGAATCAGTACTTCCAGTGGAAAACGATCGATCTGAGCGGTCAAAACATCGTGGTGGATGGTGCCAAGGTCTGGGTAGCTGGCATTCACGCGACCGAAAGCACTTTCGCTTTCTGTCACGATGCCACCTACACCTCCCCGCGCAGTAACCGTGGCTTCGAGTACACCGGAATGGTGGCTCCCGACCGCAGCCGCGAGACCCAGGATGTTGCCATTCGCATTCTGGTGGAGTGGGTTGCAGCGGAGGTATCGATGAGCTGTGAGACACTGAGTCCGACCTTCTGCCGGGGGAAGAACTTCTACTTCGCGGTGACATACAACA
>JBHIBM010000407.1:0-2013 GCA_046759085.1 Candidatus Zixiibacteriota bacterium | reverse complement strand
AGGAGGAGAGATTAATCTTAGATCTCAAACAGGAGTGGAAATATGAAGGCAGTAAAACTTGAAGCCAAACTCCGGGAGGGCACCGGAAAAGGTTACGCCCACAAACTCCGCAGAATGGGTCTCGTGCCCGCGGTCGTTTATGGAGTAAAAGAGACCTCGTTGTCTTTGGAATTGGACGCCAAGGCGATGCATCGCTTCCTTTCAACCCAGGAGGGGGAGAACGTCATCATCGATTTAGAAGTTGCAGGAGCGAAGCCATCGCTGAAGAAGGCGGTGGTCAAGGAGGTCCAACTGGACCCGGTGAGCGGCCGGATATTGCACGTTGACTTTCTACACATCTCCATGACCGAGAAGATCAAATTTCAAGTCCCGGTGCACGTTTCGGGAACCTCCACCGGCGTCAAAAACCAGGGGGGGATCTTGCAGCATATCCTCCGAGAGTTGGAGGTGTCCTGCCTCCCCGCTGCCATTCCGGAGGCGATCGATTTGGACATCACCGAACTGGGAATCGGGGATTCCATCCACGTCAGGGATCTTACCTTAGGCGAGGTGGAGATTCTCACCGAGCCGCAGAGAACCGTAGTCACCGTCATTCCTCCGACGGTTCATAAGGAGGAGGAACCGGTGGTGGAAGCCGAAGAGGAGCCGGAGGTGCTCGCTGAAAAGAAGGAGGAGGAGGAAGAGGAGAAACCGCCTCCAAAGGAGGACGAGACCAAGGCTAAAGAAGAGGAGAAAAAGTAACCAATGAATCTTGATCGCAGTCGCGGTCAAGATCGTCTTCTTCCCACCTCTCAATTGGAGCTCGTATGAAAGGAATAGTCTTAGCCGGAGGCCTGGGGACGAGGCTTCATCCTCTCACGAAAATCACAAACAAACACCTCTTGCCGGTCTACGACAAGCCGATGATCTATTACCCCATTCAAACCCTGGTGAATGCCGGCATCGACGATATAATGCTGGTCACCGGCGGGAACAAGGCTGGCGATTTCCTGCAACTTCTGGGAAACGGTTCCCGGTTCGGGCTCAAACACTTAAACTACACTTATCAGGAGAGGGAAGGGGGAATAGCGGAGGCGGTGGGGCTTTGTGAAGATTTCGTTGGCACCTCCAGGATGGTCATCATCCTCGGCGATAATATCATCGAGGGGGGAATCAAATCCGCAGTCGAGGCCTTCAGAGAGCAACAGAATGGCGCCCGAATCCTGCTCAAGAGGGTCAAAAACCCGCGCGAATACGGAATCGCCGAGGTAGAGGACGGCCGGATTGTCCGCATCGTGGAAAAACCGAAAGAGCCGAAATCCGATCTGGCGGTCATCGGGGTCTATATGTACGACAATCGGGTCTTCGAGCTCGTCAAAGGCTTGAGCCTTTCAGCTCGCGGGGAGCTGGAGATAACCGACGTGAATAACCTCTACCTCGAAAGGGAAGAGCTCACTTACAGTATCCTCGAAGGGCATTGGGCGGATGCCGGGGAGTCGATCGACGCCCTCCTTGAAACCAACGTTTTCGTGAAAGAACACGGCGTCAATAAAGAGGCCTGAAAGCTTTCCTGGGCAGCATTTCTCACTCGTCCTAAAGTCTGTTCACAGTTCACGGAGAAAGGCCCTGTCCCCCGTCTACTGTTTATTGATTGCTATCTCTGGAAATCTAAAGGTTCTCATTGCCGTCAGGTGTTTCCCATATGGGTCGTCCTACGGATCCGTACTGATATAACCACCTGACGGTTTCTGTCGGGAGGAAACTCTCGACAGCACTCCTAGAGGGTCACGGATGAGGGCATCCGTGACCAACAGGCGGGTTCCGGGGCAGGAATGCCCCGGCTATTCTCTGGAAAGGGGCAGAGCTTTTCGGTTAAGCGCCGACGAGATCGGACAAGCCCAGGATGTTGATGATTTCAGGCATGATCTCCAGCCCCAGCATCCTGCCCAATCCGCCGGAGGCACAAGCCCTCTCCCCGAACTCCGTCACGCTGTCAGTGCGAACGTCCAATCCATAAAAGCAGATGGGGACCGG
>JBHIBM010000406.1:0-2021 GCA_046759085.1 Candidatus Zixiibacteriota bacterium | reverse complement strand
CATCCTCCACTGCTCTGGCGATTGCGGTAATGTCGGTCACATTAGGTGACAGCTTCGCAATCACGGGAAAGCGGCTGGCCTTTTTCACCATTGCTATGGTCTTCAGTGCTTGTTTGGAGTGAGCGCCGATTTCAACGCCTCCGGCTTTCACATTCGGGCAGGAGATGTTCACCTCTAAGGCATCAATTCCCCGTTTACGGCTCAGACGCTCGGTTACCTTGACATATTCGTTGATACTACTCCCCGCTATGTTGACGATCACTCTGGTCCTCAGCCTCCTCAGATAGGGCAGCTTTTCTTTGATGAAATTGTCAACCCCAACATTCTGCAAGCCGATGGCGTTCAGCATCCCCGAAGGAGTTTCGACCACCCGTGGGGGAGGATGCCCCCTGCGAGGCTCTAAGGTTATCGATTTGGTGACAATTGCGCCCAGCTTGCTGACATCGTAAATCTCTGCATACTCCTCTCCATATCCGAACGTGCCGGAAGCCACCCATACAGGACTCTTGAATGATTTACCGAAGAGCTTGATCTTTAAGGCGTCGCCTTCTCTTTTTGTCACAGAAGCTTCTTACAAGTTCTGTTGGAATCGGAACGTCGCAGGGACTGATTCGCTGAAGACAAGAGAGCGGTTCAAACCAATTTTCATGCAAGCTTCGCGAATTCCTTCAAATCGACCCCGGCGTCGCGAAGAATCACCCTCTGTGTTCCTCGAGGCAATGCCTCGTTGGAGTGACAGGGAACTACAACTATATGTTCTCCCTTCTCCATAATTGCGTGGCTACCATGCCAGCGATCTACTTGCCAGCCCAAACCCTCAAGAATCCGCACCATCTTACGTCCAGAGACCGGCTTCATCCGGCTCACAGGGCAACCTCGACTAACTCAACAGCATTGTAATCCTTGGCGCGCTTCTCAAGAGTTAGACGATAACCCTCTATAGCTTCACGAATGTTTTTTAAAGCCTCTTCTCGGTCATGTCCCCAAGAATGACATCCGGGCAGGTCGAGGCAATGGGCACTGACACGACCATCATCTTCAACTTCCAGAGCGATTCGGTATTTCATCACGGCCTCCAATTACGTCGTAATAAATATTCAATCAAGCTTGGAAGTCAAGCCTCTTTGAGGTTCAGCCGCACCAGAACGCCGCCAGGGGCGACCTGCCCTGTCCTGACTCAAACCAAAAGGGCAGGAATGACCCGCCACATCTCGTCAATCTCTCACTGGCACACACTTATACCCATAAGCGTGCACCCCAGCTTTGCCGTCAGACTGGACTTTGCGGAACTCGATTTTCACCTTCATGCCGATCTTCAGCTCCTCAATCTCGGCATCCGCAATCTGGCACATCATCTTTGCGCCGTCGTCCAACTTCACAATCCCGACCGGATATGGCGCCTGGTCGGTGAAGGCCGAAGGCGCCACCCTTATCACCGTGTAGCTCTCCACAGTGCCGGTCTCTGCCAGCTTGACCGGCTCTAACTCCACACACTTCCCTTCAGGACAGACCAACCTGGGAGGGAAGTAGATCTCCCCGGTCTGGGGACACCTGTTGGCCTCCAATCTGTATCTCTGGGGAATCTCTCTCCAGACTCTTGCCGGAAACATCTACATCACCTCCAATATATGAACCACTGCGGAGCCGCCTGATCCACCCATGTTTTGAGTCAACCCCACCTTCGGGCTTTTCAACTGCCTCTCCCCTGCCTCTCCTCGAAGCTGCTTGACCACCTCAACTATCTGGGCGACGCCAGTGGCTCCTACCGGATGACCCTTCGACTTTAAGCCGCCAGAAGTGTTAATCGGCTTCTCGCCGTCCAATGCAGTCTTGCCCTCCAAGGCCGCGTGTCCACCTTTGCCCTTTTCAAAAAAGCCCAAATCCTCGGTGACCATGATTTCGGCAATGGTGAAGCAATCGTGTACCTCGGCAAAGTCGATATCCGTCGGCGTCTTCCCAGCCATCTTGTAAGCTCGCTTGGAAGCCTCCACGGTAGCATTCAAGGTGGTCAAGGATTTCCT
>JBHIBM010000405.1:0-2023 GCA_046759085.1 Candidatus Zixiibacteriota bacterium | reverse complement strand
GAGGCATCAGCGGCACTAAATCCTTCTCGGCAATGTAAGGCCAGTACTCCTCCGGCGACTTGTCGGTGTAACGGCGAGGCACCAGGTCAATCTCCTCCGGTTTGGGGATCACCACCTTCTCGGTCATGTGTCCGACGCACTCGTCGGTCATCACCAGAATCGGCATCCGATACCTCTCGGAGAGGTTGAAGGCATGAATTGTCAACTCGAAAGACTCCTGGGGAGAATCTGGAGAGAGGGCGATCACCTCGTAGTCTCCGTGGGAGCCCCAGCGAGCCTGCATCATGTCGGCCTGCCCAGGTAATGTGGGCAGACCGGTGGAGGGACCGCCGCGCTGAACGTTGACCAAAACACAAGGGGTCTCCAGCATTATCCCCAATCCGAAATTCTCCATCATCAGGGAAAACCCTGGCCCGGAGGTGCAACTCATCGACTTCACGCCCCCCCAGAGGCTCCCAGGATGGCGTTCATGGAGGCCATCTCGTCCTCCATCTGGATGAAAATTCCGCCCACCTTGGGGAAGCGCTGGCTGATCCTCTCGGCGATCTCGGTGGAGGGGGTGATGGGGTAGCCCGCAAAGAACTTACACCCGGCAGCCAAGCCGCCCTCGGCGCTGCCGTGGTTGCCGTCGAGATAATACTCCCCGGTGAGGACATCTTGGGGGTTGGCTTTGACGGTCTTGATCTCTGTCACTTCTTTGCCTCCTCGGCCCCTTCTGGCTCCTCTTTGAGGACCGGAAAGATCGCAAACTCCGGACAGAGCTCCTCGCACAACCCACAGTTGATGCAATCCTCCTCCTTCACCGCCACCGGGGGATGATACCCTTTGGCGTTGAATTCGGCGGAGAGCTCTAAAACCTCTTTGGGACAATACTCCACACAGAATCCGCACCCTTTACATCTCTCCCAGATTATGTGAAGCTCCCCGTGAGGAATTTTTATCTTATCGGTATCCAGTGGCCGACGCCAGAACTTCATACCCACTCTCCCGGTTGTCGTGGCTCTAGAATTTATCACCCTTGAGTTCATCTGCTTTTCCGCTGAATATAACAGTTTGTGAAGAAATTCTCAAGTCCCTTTCCTCATTTCTTACGAGAACTCTGTAAATAACTCCGTTTTTTGCGAATGGTTCCAACTCCGAAAACCCAGTATCGGTGCGGACTCCACCGCGATGCTATCGCCAATTCAAAAACTTCCTTAAACCGTTTGCTTCTAATCCTCCTTGAGCTTATATTCAGTGCCGATTTCCGTAAACCGGAAATCACAAATTTAGGGATTGAAGGGAAAAAGTCCAGCACTTCGATGAAAAAAGAGACCGAGGCTATAGAGAAAAAGAAGAAAATCCCCAGGGTAGTCGTAAAGGAGAGTTGGTGTAAGGGCTGCGAAATATGTGTCGCCTTCTGTCCCACCGGAGTTTTGGAGATGAAGGACAAGGTGGCGGTGGTGAAAAACCCCGAAGCCTGCACCGCCTGTATGCTGTGCGAGCTGCGCTGCCCCGATTTCGCCATTGAGGTCTTCACCGACCGGGAGGGGGAAGGGTGATGGCTAACCCCAAGGGCAGAAAGGTGAGGATGATGCAGGGGAATGAAGCCTGCGCCGAGGGAGCCTTGAGGGCGGGCTTAAAATTCTTCGCCGGCTACCCCATCACCCCCTCCTCGGAGATCGCCGAATACCTGGCGCTGAAGCTTCCCGAAAGGGGAGGCAAATTCATACAGATGGAAGATGAGATCGCCGCCATGGCCGCCATCCTTGGGGCCTCCCTGATGGGAGCAAAGTCGATGACCGCCACCAGTGGTCCCGGATTCTCCTTAAAACAGGAAAACCTCGGCTATGCCGCCATCGCCGAGATCCCCTGCGTGGTCGTCAACGTTCAGAGGGGGGGGCCCTCGACCGGACTTCCCACTCAGGCGGCTCAAGGAGATCTGATGCAGACCCGCTGGGGAACTCACGGAGACCACCCCGCCATCGTCCTTTCGGCCTCCGGGGTTCTGGAGACCTTCACTCAGACCGTCCGGGCCTTCAAC
>JBHIBM010000404.1:0-2023 GCA_046759085.1 Candidatus Zixiibacteriota bacterium | reverse complement strand
GGTGCTGTTCCAACTATTTGTGCCAACTTTCTCGCTGCACTCGATCACGGCCCTTGCAACAAGCAGGCTGCTCACATTCGGCCGATCAAGTTGGAACGGCACTAGGAATGACCCTATTGCTTGAGCCCACCTCCGGTCTCTGCGTAAGTCATTGCCGCTGAGAATCACCAAGGCCATCGCGCTCACCATGCCCAAACAACCCTCTGACAGACTGTCAAGGCTGGAGTGGCCCGGCGACAGCATGGCAGGTTTTGCCGCCTACCAGGGAGGCGGATATGGCTGGACAATGGATCCATGACTAAACTGAGGAAGAGAATTCAAATAGTTACCCCTTCGTCCTTCCTGGCCGGGTTCTTGGCACAGTTGTCGCAATCTCAGTCCCGTCGTCCTACAAAAATGGAAGCACCATACAAGGAGGCAAAGATGGGCAAATGGGCGAAGGCTGCAGTGATCATGGTAGTGGGGATGGCAGTTCCGATCTTGGCTGCGTCCCAGGAAAGAGTAGCGCGGCTGGAGGACGATTCGTTGCAGGTGATCCGGGATGTGGTAACGACCGAGGTCGTCAACCGCGAGCCGGTCAATGACGGGATCGTGTTTTCAGCCTCGATGGGACCGGTGTACTACTTTACCGAGGTGAAGGGAGCGTACACGCCCACACACATCAATCACATCTGGTACTACGAGGGGCAGCAGATGGCGAAGGTCCCCCTCTCTATAGAGGGCCCACGCTGGCGGACCTGGAGTAGCAAGCGGATGGTTGAGGACTGGGCCGGTTCGTGGAGGGTAGAGGCGGTGGATTCCGACGGCAACCTCCTGGCTTCCCAGACCTTCGAGGTACAATGAGAGTCTTGGACCAGCAGGGGTATCGCAGACCTTCCTTCATGGTGAGTAAGCAAGGTTAATCCTCTAGGCTGAGATCCCAAAAGCAGAAGGGCCCCGGGATACCCGGGGCCTCTTCCTTTTTTATAAGCTCGGAGGTTCTGCTATTAACCGCTTTGCTCCTCGAGGCCTTGATAGATGTTCACGGTTTTCTCTCTATCGTCTGAGATTGACCATGCCCCAAGATCCTCCGAATAAGTGATTCCTTCTGGTGGCCGCTCTCGAACACGTCGATCAATCATCACCCGCATCTCTGGAAGAGTTCGGAGGATCCTGGTCAATTCATGTTCGAGGTCCGCAAAGCGCCGGGCAACGATCCAGTACTGTTTTTTCTCTCTTTCATCGACGAGTGGCCAGGCCCCAAGAGCTTCAGAATACACGGTCCATTCTGGTAGCCGGTCTCGGGAACGACGATCGATAACCGGCCGCACCTCCGGGAGAGGCTGGAGGATCCTGCGCAATTCTGGTTCGAGATTGGCAAAGCGCCGATCGACGATCCAGCACTGTTTTTTCTCTCTGTCATCCGCAAGTGACCAGGCCCCAAGAGCCTCAGAATAGACAGTCCACTCTGGTAGCCGGTCTTGAACACGACGGTCGACGATCACCCGCACCTCCGGGAGAGGTTGGAGGACCCTGCTCAATTCCGGTTCGAGGTTGGCAAAACGCCGACCGACGATCCAGTAAGTGATATTTCCATATTTGAATACTTGCGTCATCGTGGCTACCTAGTGAAGAGATACATGGCCCTCAAGTAGGGGACCCCATTAGGCAAATGCACTCTTGGCACTCGTCTGGTTACTACTGTGGTGAAGGTTTACGGGGATGCAGCGGCACGCTCGCCGTCGCATCATCACCAAGATTAGCGAAGATACCGACTTCTCCTACTCTAGAAGCAGGAGTTGTACCAACGGGCTGCTCAACGCCTGGTGCAATCGTACAACTCCTTTGTTTCCAGGGAGATGCGATGACTTTGCCCCTGATGGATTCGTGACGCGACGCCACTCATCAGGCCGAAGACATATGAAATTTTTGCACCGCTATGTGCTGGCTTTAATCCGGGATTGTGTTATAAGGGGAAATCAAAAGTTTAGGGTATAGTCGCATTCCGGCCACCTAGTTTGCTATGCTGGTGGCATGACCAAAC
>JBHIBM010000403.1:0-2027 GCA_046759085.1 Candidatus Zixiibacteriota bacterium | reverse complement strand
CGGCAAGATCGTTGTAGAGTCTGAAAGAGGCCTTCTCCTTTTTCATCGCCAGGATTAGTGCCCCCTGGTAGCCGAGCTCGGGGCTGGAGGTAACCTCCACCAGGTAATCGGCGATCTTTAAGTCCTTGACCTTCTCCAGCGCCGGCATCAGAAGCTTGCCCTCTTTGACCGCCAGTAGCATTTTCTTGTGTTTCACCTCCTCCTTGGCGAAATCTTCGAAGGCCTTAACCATCCACGATTGCTCCACCCGACCAGCCAGATCGGTATAGAACTGTGCGGCTTCCTCCTCCTTCTCCACTGCGAAATCCAGGATCTCGTCAACCGACTTGAATTTCATTACTACCTCCTTAAATGGAATATCTTCGTTGATAACAATGCTTGAGCAAATCGCACTGTTGCCAGATCTGTTACGCCTTCCACAATCCGTGCAGGTTGCAGTATTCACGGGCGGTGACCTGCTGGGCGTCAATCTGGAACGTAGCCTCGGGGACCTCCCCCGGCTTCAGAAACTGACGGTAAGCCTTTCCGTCTGCTATTATCTCAATCCACTCGATGTAGTGTTTCTCCTCCATAGGATGGGGAACGCTGCCTACCGTCACCTTGAAACCTGAGGCAGTTCTCTCAACCACGGGGACATGTTTCTCCCTGGCGGCATCTACGGTGTTCTCCTGGTAGAGCTTCATGGGCTGGTTACAGCAGACCAGTTCGCCCACCCCCTCGTGAAGCATCTCCACGATGTTGCCGCAGATTTCGCACTTGTAGATCTGTAATCTTTCGGTCATCTTAAGGTCTCCTATCTAAAGTGAAAGTTTTTTCGACAAGCTCGTATCTTAATTACTATTAACAACGTTTGTGTCATAGTGAGGAAAATATCGTATACAGACTGACTTCTCCCTTATATTAATCAAAACCCTGTTTCTGAACCATTTGAGCTTTGGAGTCAGAAGGGATAAAATCCTCCGGCGTGCCAGTAATCCTCCTTCAACATCTCTTGTTGGCGCAGTAAGGCGTTGTAGTGACCGGATTCCCACTCCGCCAGCTCGGTGTAAAACGACCGCACCGTTGGGTCCGTCACCGCCGCCGCTTCAGCTCTGTAGAATTTGATCGCGGAGAGCTCCAGCTGAATTCCGATGGAGAGGGCGCTCATCTCGTAGTGAGCTTCTCTCAGGCGGGTCTGAATCTGATCGGAAAAGACGGGGCTGGTCCCAGAAAGGTCAGCCGGAGAACCAAGCCTGACCTCTTTGCTGGGGGCGCCGGTCTCGCTTACGGATTTGTACTGGGTCTTGAGAAAGCGCTGGTGCTCCTCCTCTTCTCTTGCTAACCTCTCAAACACCTCCCGACCTCTGGGGTCGGCGGTGCTCTTCGCCGCCATCCGGTAGAAATGTTGACCGTCAACCTCCAACTGGATGGCCTTCAGCAGCCCTTCGGCAATGCGTTTCGTCGCTTCATCCATCTGTTACTATCCCTCGAATCATTAGGGTTCAGCTCAGGAGTCTAGGCACACCGCTTTTCATCCTCCCTCCAGATTGAACTCCATGAAATCGAACCAGAAGCCGGTGCCGCTGGCATAGTCGAGCTCGGCCTGAACAATGGCCAGGTGCCCCTCCTCGATCTCCACGAAACGCGCGAACAGCTCTTGCCCTTCAGCCGGCAGTTCCTTGACGATCTTCTTGTAGAAGTTGCCGGTCTCAAGCTCGACGTCAAGGGCTTTCTTGAGCGTTTGCAGCTCAGCAACGCCGTGGTCCTGACCGGCCATCTGGCTTTTGAGCTTGTTCACTCTGGCTTCTATGACCTCTCTGGAGGGGAGGGTGGTTTTCAATCCCTCAGCAGTTACCTTGCCGGTTGTCTTCCATTGTTCAAGTCTGCTTCGCAGATAGTCTAAGTGGTGCTGTTCTTCGTTAGCCAACACCCCCAAGATGCGCTTCCCCACGGGGTCGGCAGTCTGCTCCACAGCGCTTGCGTAAACATCCCGCACTCCGGTCTCGTACTCGATGGCGGTTTTGATTGCTTCCTCAACGGTCATAACT
>JBHIBM010000402.1:0-2041 GCA_046759085.1 Candidatus Zixiibacteriota bacterium | reverse complement strand
CGAACGATTTCGGACTCCAGTCATACTGCTTTTAGACGAGATCGTCGCCCACCTCAACGAAAAGGTGGTCCTTCCAGAGGAGGAGGAAATCGAAGTCCTGAATCGCAGAAGACCGACCGTCCCCCCGGAGGAGTATCTCCCCTATGCCGCTCCGGAGGACGGGGTGCCACCGATGGCCAATTTCGGGGAGGGTTATCGCTATCACGTCACCGGGCTGATGCACGATGAAACCGGCTTCCCCACCACCGTCCCGGAAAAGGTGGACCGCACCTTGAGGCGCATAAACTCCAAAGTGGACAACCACGTCGAAGAGATCATCGAAGTCAACAGATTCGAGCTGGAGGATGCTCGGGTAGCGGTTGTAGCTTACGGGGCCACTGCCAGGTCGGCCAAAAGAGCGGTGACCGATGCCAGAAAGAAAGGTTTGAAGGTGGGGCTCCTTTGCCCCTTAGTCCTGTGGCCCTTTCCCAAAGAGGAGATACTGAGTCTGGCGAAGAACGTGTCCCCCATCATTGTGCCGGAGCTGAATCTGGGCCAGTTCGCCCACGAGGTGGAATGGGCAGCATGTGGTCAAACCGAGGTTGTGAAATTGAATCGAGTAGACGGGGAACCGATAAGGCCTGCTCAAATCCTGGAGTTGATTGAGAGGGTTATCTGAATGTTCGATTATGAAGAATACCTGCGGATGCACCGTCTCCCCCACATCTGGTGTACCGGTTGTGGTATCGGAGTCGTTCTCAAAGCGCTTTTGAGGGCGATCGATTCCTTAAAGCTTTCGAAGGACGAGGTGGTGATGGTCTCCGGGATTGGGTGTTCCAGCCGTGCCACCGGCTATGTCGACTTCAACACCCTCCACACCACCCACGGCCGGGCCATCGCCTTCGCCACCGGGGTGAAGATGGCAAAGCCGGAGATGACCGTCATCGTCGTCAGCGGAGATGGGGATGCCACCGCCATCGGAGGCAATCACTATATCCACGCCGCCAGAAGAAACATCGATATGACCGTCATTCTCTTCAACAACCTCATTTACGGCATGACCGGGGGACAATATTCCCCCACCACCCCCCAGGGGAGTTTCGCCAGCACCGCCCCATACGGCAACTTAGAGGCTCCTTTCAACACCAGCGGATTGGCGGAGGCCGCCGGGGCCAGCTTCGTGGCTCGCACCACCGCCTATCAGGTCGCCCAGATGGAGAGGTTCATGAAACGGGGGATCCAGAAGAAGGGGTTCTCCTTGATAGAGGTGCGCACCCCCTGCCCCGTCGCCTACGGACGCAGGAACAGACTCGGCTCACCGGTGGACATGTTCAAATCTTTGAAGGAGGGCTCCCTCACCAAAGCTCAAGCCGGGAAAATGAAGCCCGAAGAATTGGAGGGGAAGATCATAACCGGGGTTTTGGTTGACGTTGATAAACCGGAATATATCGACGAATACGATAAACTGATCGAAAAGGTGGGTAAGGTGGTTAGTGGTTAGTAGTGAGTAGTGAGTGGTAATCAACCGTGGAGGAAGGCATCTACTGTTTGGATGATTTTGAGCTCTATAATATCGCTCGTGATTTTCGAAAGCAGGTGTACACCCTAATAGAAAAGCTCCCCTGGCGCGAAAGACATAGTCTTGGAATTCAAATGAGAAAGGCGGTCATTTCAGTAACAAATAATATAGCAGAGGGGCATGGTCGTTGGCATTATCAGGAGAATATTCAATTCTGCAGGATTGCCAGAGGTTCTGTTGAAGAGGTAATTGATGATCTTAACATCTGCCTAGACCAGAGTTATGGAGAACCTGCTCAGAATGAAAAACTGAAAGCGCAAGCTTATACTTTAATCGCTAAGATTAACGGTTACATCTCTTTTTTACGTAGATGTTCACAGGAGAACAGAAAATGAGCAAGTTCAACAACTCACCTTTACGACTCACCACTTACCACTCACCACTTACCAGTGAGGTGCGGGGAGATGGGCTTTAGATATGAGGTTCGTTTCAGCGGCGCCGGCGGGCAGGGCTTGATCCTTGCCGGGAAGGTTTTGGCGGAGG
>JBHIBM010000401.1:0-2044 GCA_046759085.1 Candidatus Zixiibacteriota bacterium | reverse complement strand
CCGAAGCAACGGGCCTGAACTTAGTGGCCAATGGCTGGTGGGTCTCGGCACCTGGCGCCTGGAACCGCTCCATCTCCAAGATGTCACTGGGAGTGGACCGGGACAACAACCTCTTTGCCCTGTGGACGCAGTTCACCGACGACGACAAGTCCGTCGGCGCGTGGTCCAACGGAGAGCTCTACATCAGCTACTCCATCGACGGTGGCGTCGCCTGGAGCACTCCGGAGAACATCACCAACACTCCCACCCCGGACTGCTGGCCGACGGAGTGCGACAGCGACCACTGGTCCACCTTGGGAGAGGAGGTGGATGACTACCTCCACGTCACTTACATGAACGACAAGGACGCTGGTGGTATTCCTCAGACCGAGGGTGTAGATACCGAGAACCCGGTGATGTACTATGCCTATCCAAATCCCCTCTTCTCAGGAGTCGAGGAGGAGGAAGCTCCGCAGCCTCGGACCTTCAGCCTGATCCAGAACTACCCCAACCCCTTCAATGCTTCCACTACGATTGACTACGTCACCAAGACTCCCGGGAAGGTGGAGCTTGCAGTATACAACCTCGTGGGTGAGAAGGTCGAGGTTTTAGTCAATAAGGCCGTGCCCGCCGGTGAGCATACCGTCACCTGGGATGCTGCCAACGTTGCTACTGGAGTTTACTACTACAAGCTGAGCAGCTCTGAGGGGACGATTACGAAGAGGATGCTCCTGTTGAGGTAATTTAGCTGCATAAGTTGGCTTAACTGAACGCCCGGTTGCTTGCAGCCGGGCGTTTTGCTTCAGGAATTGTCCTCGGTCTAGGCGCCTCCAGGTCGCAGCCCAGATGCCAGCCATTGGTTGGATTCACTTGTATCCCCTTTCGACAACGATGCAACCATAACAGAAAGTCAGCAGGAGCTGGGCGACAGCCCCTTTCTGTTGCGCTGCCAATCTGCCTCCGCATTTGACAAAGCCTGATTTTGGCTCTATCTTTTTTTCGTGGACTTATTTGAAAAAGAGAAAAAGAAGGCCGCCGGCACCCCGCTTCCAGACCGGATGCGACCTCGCAATTTCGAGGAGTTTGTGGGGCAGGATCATATCCTGGGTCCGGGGAAACCGCTGCGAACTGCAATCGAAAAAGACCAGGTCCGCTCCACCATCTTCTGGGGACCTCCGGGTTCGGGCAAGACCACGGTAGCATATTTGATAGCGGCTCATTCTGAGGCTCACTTTGCTCCCTATTCGGCGGTCACCTCCGGGGTGAAGGAGATAAAGGAGGTAGTTGCCGCTGCCCAGCTTCGTCGTTCACAGAAGGGGCAGAAGACCATACTCCTCATTGACGAAATCCACCGTTTCAACAAGGCCCAGCAGGATGCCTTTCTGCCCCATGTGGAGAAAGGGACAATTGTATTAATCGGTGCCACCACCGAGAACCCCTCCTTTGAGGTTGTGGCTCCACTTCTTTCCAGGTGCCGGGTTTATACCTTAGAGCGCCTCACAGAGGCACAAATGGAGCAGATACTCGAAAGAGCTCTCTCGGATGAGGAAAGAGGGCTGGGGAAACAAGAGATAAGATTTGAAGAGGGGGTTCTTTCGACTATTTCTCACCTCGCCGACGGTGACGGGAGGGTGGCACTCTCGCTTCTGGAATTCTGTGTCGATACCATCTCGCCGGACGAGAAAGGAACGAAATCGATCACCATAAAGGATGTGGAGGAGGCGGTCCAGAAGAAATTCCTCGTTTACGATAAGGCCGGAGAGGAACATTATAATCTGATTTCCGCTCTTCACAAAAGCCTGAGGGATTCAGACCCCGATGGGGCTCTGTACTGGCTGGCGAGGATGCTGGCTGCCGGCGAGGACCCCCTTTACCTTGCCCGCCGGATGATTCGCTTCGCCTCGGAGGACATTGGCAATGCCGACCCTGAAGCCCTGCAGGTGGCGGTTGCCGCTAAGGATTCATACCACTTCCTGGGAAGCCCGGAGGGAGAGTTGGCGCTGGCACAGGTGGCGGTCTATTTAGCGACGGCCCCGAAATCGAATGCGGTTTACAGCGCTTTCTC
>JBHIBM010000400.1:0-2048 GCA_046759085.1 Candidatus Zixiibacteriota bacterium | reverse complement strand
GAATCCCAAGTAGGCTCGGCTCCAGGCCTCGGGATAGACCGGCAGGGTCCCGAAAACTGCCGGACCAATATCAGGGAAATCGGCTCCAACGCTCTCGCCGTTGTTGTCCATCAGGGAGAAATCACCTATCTGGGTGAAGAAATCGTAAGTTCGATAGAGGTCAATTAAGCCCAACTGATGCCCGAACTCGTGAGCCAGGCCTGAATTCAAGGCTCCAATCCGATTGTCCTGACTAACGGTTTCCGGCATTATGAGACCGTCTTGGATTTCAACCATCCCGAAATCGACCGGAAAAGGGTCTGTAAGAATTAGAAAACCCGAGAAAAAATCATCAGGGGTATCTTCGACGAAGTCGAGGTTGCCCTGCTGGTCGGCGCCGGCGTGAAAGAGGATAATGGACTGATACCGGGAAAAGTCAATCTCGGGCGAGAGGGAATCGGCGAGTCCGACGGCGTCCATGAAGAAATGCGCCATCCGCTCTGCAACGTACGGCCCGTGAGGTCCATCCTCACCGTAATGTCCCATCATCACCGGCAGACGGTAGCTCCCTTCGTTCTCCCGGGGCCAGACATCGTAGGTGAGCACCAGCTGATGATTGGAGACGCTGTACCAGTAGTGGTGCAATGCCTGGAGGTGGGTCTCGAAATATTTCTTGTTGTGGGGGGTAGGGTCGATGTAGTGTCCCTCCTCCTCTTCGAACTCTTCGTAGCTGCGAAGGTCGAACTGGCCGCGGCCGGTGGTGCGGGGATCATCGGGATCTTCGTACTGGAAATCGACCCGCAGGGCGCATATCCTCAAGGTGTCCACTTGGAAAACGTCCAGGGGGAGGCCCTTTTTCAGGGTCGGCAGAGCTCCGGGGAAGGGTCTCTCCAACCTCAGAAGGTTCCTGCGACAGACCGCGGAACGGAACTCCGCTCTCTCCTCAGCATACTGTCTATCCGGTTTCACCGAGGGGCGAACAAACCGCCGGGGAACCAACAGTTCCTTAGCCTTGGTGGCAGACCAAGAAGATGCCAGGACGCCGGCCGTGATGATCAGAGTCAGAAGGGGGTGAGTTTTGGTCATGAGAATCGCTTTTCTATAGAGCCCAGCTTGGGACAAGCTGGGCTACCGTTTCCTGTCACCTGTTCCCTGTCTCCTGTTTTAGAATCTCCCGGTCATCGAAAATCTCATCTCGTTACCACGGTTGTTCTCTTTGGAGCTGGGGAGGTAGGAGAAGTCGAAGGCGTAGTTCATGTACTGGAGTCCCACCCCCACGGTGGCGAACTGCAGAGCGCCGATCTGATCGTAGAGATATCCAGCCCTCAAAGCCACGAAGTTGCCATACCAGTACTCCATTCCACCGTGGACGATGACCTCCTCGATTTCGGTATCGAAGCGGTCGTTCAAGTCCACCAGGAGTTTGGTGAACTCCGCAATAAAGGTCAGGCGATTGAAGGGGCTGTCCACCAGACGGTAAGCCCCGGAGGCCACGAAATTCCGAGGCAGGGGGTCTGACTGGTCGGCGTCAATGTAAGCGACGTTGGGGCCGATGTTGGTCACCACCGCCGCCAGCGAGAGACGTCTGAAGGGGTTGTAGAGCAAACCCCCATCGATGGCAAAGGAGGTCGCGATCCCCTCGCCTCTTTCCGCTCCGGCTCCGGCCTCGGCCAGATGGCTGTAAATATACTTGGTGGTGAGCCCCATGGCGAGATTCTCGGTTATGCTGGTGCCGTAAGACAGCCCCAGGGCGTATTCGAAGGACTCGAAAGTCCCGAGGTAGTTCCCGACCTCGTCGGTGCGCTGTTGGCTGCCGTACGAGACGAAGGTGAGGCTGGCACCCAGGGTGCCGATGTTCTTGAAGTTCTGGACATAGGAGAGATACTCGTAATAGACATCGCTTGCCAGCGCCGGAACCAGATTGGTGTGCATCAGGGTGAGCTCCCTTCTGGCGTGTGCCAGAACCACCACCTTCTTTTCGGTGGCAAACCAGATCTCCCCGTCCTTTTCGATGATCGATCTGGTGGGGGTGCGCTCTAAGTTCTGGTGATAGTAACGTCCCCACCTTT
>JBHIBM010000399.1:0-2050 GCA_046759085.1 Candidatus Zixiibacteriota bacterium | reverse complement strand
GGATTCCAGCCTCCCAAGAACAGCGTGGCCGCGATGGCACAGACCGTAAACATGTTCACGAACTCCGCTAAGAAAAACATCGCAAACTTCATCCCCGAATACTCAATATTGAATCCCGCCACCAACTCTTGCTCCGCCTCCGGGATGTCGAAGGGGGTGCGGTTCACCTCTGCCGTTGCCGCCACGATGTAGAGGACAAAACCCAGAGGCTGTCGCCAGATATACCAGTGGAGAAAACTCCCGCTCTGTCCTTGCACAATCGTCACCATCGACAAGGATTGCGCTAGCATCACCGCTCCCAAAAGCGAGAGGCTCAACGGCACCTCGTAAGAAATAATCTGAGCCGCCGACCTCATCCCTCCCAGAAGCGAATATTTGTTGTTGGAGGCCCACCCCGCCATGAGCAGGCTTATCACCGTGAAGGTGGTGATTGCTACTATGTACAGTATACCTATGTTCAGATCTCGGACGATCAGCCCCTTTCCGAAGGGTATGCATATATAGGCCATGAAGGCGGTCACAAAGCAGATTACCGGTGCCCAGAGAAAGACCTTGCGGTCTGCGGTGAGGGGAATGATATCCTCCTTCTGAAGCAGTTTTATGCCGTCGGCCATGGTCTGCAGGACTCCGTGGGGACCGGTTCTCATCGGTCCCATGCGCACCTGAAAATCGGCCGACAGTTTCCTCTCCCACCAGACCAAGAACAGCGCCAGCACCGCTAAAAAACCGACCACCACGGTGCCGACCGCAATTATGGACACGATCTGAAGCAGGGGCGACCCCAAAAAAGAGCTCAAGAAATCACCAACGGCGTTGAATATTCCTTCGAGTTCAAACATAGACTCTTAGAACAGCTACCTGTCCACCTCCGGCAGGATTATGTCTAAAGATCCGAATATCGCCACGATGTCCGCTATTTTCCAACCTCGGGCCATGACCGGCAATGCCTGCAGGTTGCAGAAGGAGGCGGTCCTGATCTTCACCCGATAGGGTTTGGTGGAACCGTCGGAGACGAGGAAATAGGCCATCTCCCCTCTGGGAGCTTCGATGCGAGCGAAGACCTCCCCCTTGGGGGGGCGGAAACGAGCCGGAACCTTGGCCTTGATCTCCCCTTCGGGGAGACCCTCCAGAGCCTGTTGGATTATTCTGGCCGACTGCCTCATCTCCTCGATGCGCACCTTATAGCGATCCCAGGTGTCACCGTTCTCTCCGGTCGGCGTATCGAAGTCGAACTCATCGTAGGCGGAGTAAGGTTCGTCCTTGCGTATGTCCCATTTGAGACCGCTGCCACGCAGAGGCGGCCCGGACACGGAGTAATTTATGGCGGTGTGTAAATCCAAAACCCCTATCCCTTTGGTCCGCCCCAAGAAGATCGGGTTTTCGGTGAGAATGGCCTCGTATTCGTCCAGCCGGGGGTAGAGATAGCTGCAGAACTTCTTTGTCTCGGAGGCGAAATCCTTGGGAACATCCCGGGAGACTCCGCCGATGCGCATATAGCTGTAAGTCAACCTCTGACCGCAGGTCATCTCGAAGAGGTCCACAATGCGCTCTCTCTCCCTGAAGGCATAGAGAAACGGTGTGACCGCGCCCAAATCGATGGCGAAGCTCGCCAAAAAAACCAGATGGCTGGCGATGCGGTTGAGTTCCGCCATTATCACTCTTAAGTATTCGGCTCTCTCCGGCACCTCGATGCCGGCAAGTTTCTCGACCGCGACACACCAGGCGTGATTGGCGTTCATGGAGGAGACGTAGTCGATCCGGTCGGTATAGACCATGAATTGATGGTAGGTGCGGTTTTCAGCGATCTTCTCGATGGAACGATGGAGAAAGCCAATATCCGGAACGACCTTTTTGAGCACCTCCCCATCCATGGTGAGTATGAGGCGGCACACCCCGTGGGTGGAGGGGTGCTGCGGCCCCATGTTGACCACGAATTCCTGGGTCTCAAGCTCTCTCCCGCCAGGGACGGGTTCCACTCTGTCGGAGGGGTTAACCACCATCTACTTCTCCTGTCCCACCTCCGGCATTCGGATGAAATCCTTGCCCTCCC
>JBHIBM010000398.1:0-2054 GCA_046759085.1 Candidatus Zixiibacteriota bacterium | reverse complement strand
GGTTTCGAAATATGACAGAGGAAACATCGACCTTTCACCACTCACTACTCACTATTGACTACAACCCAAAAGCCAGCTTGAAACGGCTTTGAAATTTCGCTATCTTCTGATGGATTACAATTCAAGAGGAGTGGGACATGAAATTCCATACTAAGTACATCACGTTCAATACCAAGCGTCACCGTGAGTATGTCAACATCACCTCTGAGGTGGAAGAAGCATTGGCTGAATCAGGAGTGAAGGAGGGCTTCTGTCTGGTTTCGGCCATGCACATTACGGCCTCAGTCTATGTCAACGATGCCGAACAGGGGTTAATCGGCGACATCGACGAATGGTTGGGGAGGTTGGCCCCCGAAGGGGTCGATTATCGTCATCACCGCACCGGGGAGACCAACGGAGATGCTCATCTCAAGAATCTTCTGATGCACCATCAGGTAATAATTCCGATAACTGATGGAGCTCTGGATCTCGGCCCCTGGCAACAGGTTTATTATGCCGAATTTGACGGTCAGAGGAGAAAGAGGGTCATCATCAAGATAATGGGAGAGTGAGACCAGCAGAATTCCCTTAAAGCTGCGAAGTCGGATCGCCGATTTAATAGAAAATGACAGCCCCAAGACCCCAAAAGGATTTAACCTCCGGGGGCGTAAGGAATATCCTCACCTTCGATGTGGAGGAGTATTTCCACGCCAGCATTTTCGAGAAGGTTGTGACTCCCGACCAGTGGCCACAACTTGAGAGCCGGGTAGAGGGAAACGTGGAGAGAATCCTGGATCTCCTTGACCGATATCAGGTGATGGCGACTTTTTTCGTCCTGGGCTGGATCGGAGAACACCACCCCTGGGTGGTCAAAAAGATCGCAGCTTTCGGGCATGAGGTCGCCTGTCACGGCTACGACCACCAACTCATCCACGAGATGAGCCCGGAGGGTTTCCGTAAGCAACTGACGAGGTCCCTCGATATCTTGCAGGGGCTAACGGGGAAGAAGATCCTCGGTTTCAGGGCCCCGAGTTTCTCCATTAAGGAAGACACCTTGTGGGCATTCGAGATTCTAGCGGAGATGGGAATAAGATACGATTCCAGCATTTTTCCGATATTTCACGACCGCTACGGGATGCCCCAAACGCCGCGTCAGAAATTCAAGATAAGAACCGACCATGGAGCCGAAATCGTAGAGTTACCTCCCTCTTCGATCCGAATCCTGGGACAGAATCTGCCATTTGGTGGGGGCGGCTATTTCCGGCTCTTCCCCCTCTGGTTCACCAACTGGAGCTTGAGGAGGATAAACCAGCGGGGATTGCCGGTGGTATTCTATCTGCATCCGTGGGAGCTGGACCCAGAGCAACCAGCCCTGGAAATCGGTTTCTGGGAGACATTCAGACATTACTCCAACTTGAAGATAGTTGAAAGAAAGCTCAAAAGGCTCTTGCAAACTTTCCAGTTTCTTCCCATCTGTGAGTTCTTGGAGCTGGAGCAGTTTCAATCGGAGAGGATAGCGACGGAGAAGCTCTCCTTATGACAAAGCTGAAAAAAGGGGGAAGACTCAAAAAGTCTGATATTTCGATTGCTTTATAAGACGTAATTGTGTATAAATATAGGCTAACTTCCTGAAGGTTTGGCTTGACACTTTTGGCTTAGTGGAAATTTGGAAAGGTAACCTCAAATGGAGATAACTGTAGTCGGCGTTGGATATGTGGGCCTGGTAGTCGGTACCTGCCTTTCCGATTTTGGCTTAAATGTAACCTGTGTCGATAACGACGACCAAAAGATCAAGCTACTAAGAAAGGGCTTGGTGCCAATTTACGAGATCGGATTGAACGATCTCATCCACCGAAACATCGAAAGGGAGAGGCTTCATTTCACCGACAATTTAGGTGAGGCCGTAGAAAGCAGCTCTGTGGTTTTCATCGCTGTCGGTACCCCTCCGAGAGATGATGGCTGGACCGACCTCTCCGCCTTCATGCAGGTGTGCAAGGACATCGGCAGTTCCATGAACGGTTACAAGGTGGTGGTCATCAAAAGCACTGTCCCGGTAGGCACCGCCCAAAGGGCTA
>JBHIBM010000397.1:0-2059 GCA_046759085.1 Candidatus Zixiibacteriota bacterium | reverse complement strand
TACACCGTGTCTTCGCACCATATCTTCCAGCTGCGCCGTATCAGGATAGTATACCTTTACTTCGCCATATCTTTCCCTTACTTTGTCCATAAGATCGTATGTTCCTTGGTGAAGCCTTCCTGTTTGCAGATCTCTTGGAAGAATCTGTATCGCTCCACCCGTCCGCAGACCTCCTCGGTGAGACCCTCGGATTTGGCCAGGGAGGCAACATCCACGCTCTTAGAGAAAAACCTCAAGCCATAGCTTCTAGCCAAGTCACCGGCGAACTCCATGTCCTCATCGCATTCCGGGCATCTCAACATATGATGCAGATGAGCCACCCCGAGTTCCAGTTCGTAATGAGCTCTCAACTCCACAAGCAGATGGAGAAGCGCGACTGAGTCCGCCCCCCCGGAGAGTGCTACCAAGACCTTATCGCCGGAGGATAGAAGCTCTTGTTTCTCGACCGTGAATCTGACTTTTTCAATTAGCGATTCCACAACCTGACCAGCCTCCATTGATTATGATAACCTCGACCCCCTTTTTTGTCAACGATAATTGGCTATTAGGTCGGGCATTCTCGCCCGACAAACCTTCTGAACGGACGCTCAAAAGCAAACGCCCGGCCATGATGACCGGGCGTTGGGTTCGAGTGATGTTCGTGAAGCAGATTACTTCAGCAGCAGCGCTCTCTTGGCAACTGTCCCCTCGGCAGTGGAAAGCTTGTAATAGTAAACTCCAGAGGCAGCGCTACCGGCATCCCAGGTGACCGTGTGCTCACCGGCAGGCATGAGCTCATCGGCGAGAACTTCGACCTTCTCACCCACTAGGTTGTAAACTGCCAGCTCCACCTGCCCGGGAGCCTTGGTGACATACTCGATGGTGGTGGAAGCATTGAAGGGGTTGGGATAGTTCTGCATCAGAGTGAAGCTTGTCGGCTCTACTATCTTATCCTCGTCGACTCCTATTACCCGCAGAAGAACGCTCTTGTCAACGGCGAGATACATCACCGGGTTTTCGGTAGCAACCCCTTCAGTCTGAGGGATGCCGCCGGCATCTTTGTCGTTGATGTAGAGGATGTAGATGGAGTCGTCCACAGTCTCCGCCATGCTGGACCAGTGGTCGCTGTCGCACTCCATGGGCCAGCAGTCGGGCGTTGGGGAGTTGGTCAAATTCACCATCCGCCCCCAGCTGGCGCCCCCATTATTGGAGGCGGTGCCGTAGAGCTCCCCATTGGCGAAACCGGCGACGGAGCAATCAGTGTTGTCAAAGTTTGTGCAGATAAAATAGAGGTTGTCGTCAGGATCCACTCCAATGCTCATCTTGGCGTACGGCAGATTCCATCCTCCGGTTTGACAGTTGGTGAAATCCATTTCAGGATGCTCACTTATTTCAGTTATTCCCGTAGCCTCGCTCCAATGATACAAGAATGCGTGTACGTAGTAACCTCCCTCCACAGTCCAGGTTGCATTCCAGACTATGTGCAGATTCCCCTGGCTGTCATAAAGAGCGTCGTTATCAGCGAAGGCGGAGATGGTATCTTCCTCCGGGTTGGTGTAATAGTCGGTGACCTGATGCTTGTCGTTCCAATCCCAGGTGACACCGTCCTGAGACTCTATGTAAAAAATATTGTTCATCCCCCCGGGGTTCTCCGTCGGATGATTATAGACTATCGCTACCTTGTCGTCGACCTCGGAGGCGACAACAATCGTTGCCAGCTCGAAGACGGTGTCTATCATGACCGGTTGAGTCCAGGTTGCTCCTTGGTCATCCGAACGGGTGTAGATCGTCCTCTGAGGCATAGCAGCGCCGGTTTCGTACTCGTGAGCGACAACGTGGATGCGGTCGTTACGGTCAACCGCAACGTAAGGCCAAATACAGACGGTGTCCGGAAGATTATCGGGAACGTTGTACTCGGTGAAGGATCCAAACCCCGGAAGAACGTCAAGTGAAAGCACCACATAATCCCCATCATTAAGGCTGTGATAGGCAATAACGCCTTGATCGGTGCTGAGGACATCCATGTTAGTGTAGCCATCCCCTTGGGGGGGAGGGTTGACTTGAATCCCAGTGGTGGGCC
>JBHIBM010000396.1:0-2062 GCA_046759085.1 Candidatus Zixiibacteriota bacterium | reverse complement strand
CGGAGTAGATATGTTGCGTTTCTGTCCATTGAGTAGAAGTGAGAGTCGGGGTAAGCTGGGGTTGTCTCGGGATGGTAAGTTGGTTCTATTTCCGGCGGCATCGGGTCGAGAGGAGAAGAGCTTCAGGTTGGCGAAGGAGGCTTTCAGGCTTTTCGCAAAGTCTTCCCCCGGAGCGGTGATGCTGGTGGGGGGTCAAATCGATTACAATCTCATTCACTTCTACATCAACGCCTGCGACGTGGTTCTCTTGACCTCGGAGTTCGAAAGCTCCCCGATGGTTGTCAAAGAGGCTCTATGCTGTAACGTTCCGGTTGTCTCCACCGAAATCGGAGATGTTAGACATCTCTTTGGGAATTTGAGAGGCTGTTTCATTTGTCAGTCGGAGCCAAAGGAGATAGCCTCCGCCCTCTCTCGCGCTTGTGGATTGGGTTCCATTGATGGCCGGGCACACCCGGAGAACTCCGGTTTGGGAGAGGAGGCTGTTGGCGAAGAGATTATGAGTATTCACGAATCTTGCGAAGGAAGGAGTTCATGAACATCTTAGGTGTCCACGATGGAGACAACGCCTCCGCCTGTCTCCTGATAGATGGTAAGATCGCGCACGCGGTCCAGGAGGAGAGGTTCAGTCGAATCAAGAATGATGACCACTTCCCGGTTGCGGCCATAAAAGAGATTCTCGATCAGACCGGGTTGGAAGTCGGCGACATCGACTATCTGGCTTTAAGCAGTTACCACTTAGCTTATCAGCGCACCCGGGAAGATCTAGCAAGGCATCTCCGGCAAGCAAACTCACTGGGGACCATGATCAGTGGGCTGGCGAAGAAAAGCCCAGCCAACACCATCTACAGGTTCAAGCGCAAGAAAGCGAGGATCAGGGAGGCAGAAGCCTTAGGTTTTCCCGAAGACAAGATCGTCTTTGTGGAACATCACACCGCTCATGCTGCCGCCGCTTACTACGGCTCCCCCTTTGGTGACGAGAAGGTTTTGCTGTTGACCAACGACGGTTGTGGGGATGGCCTCTGTGCCACGGTTTCCATTGGCTGCAACGGCAGAATCAAGAGATTCGTGGAGATTCAGGAAGGCAACTCCCTCGGGCTGATATATGCCACAGTCACCTTCCTCTTAGGGATGGTGCCCAACGAGCACGAACATAAAATCATGGAATTGGCGCCTTACGCCTCAAGGGAGGCTGCTGAGAAAAGCTATCAGGCTTTTAGGTCTCTTCTCCGCTTCAACAGAAAGAATCCTATGATCTTCGAGCGTTCCGGAGGTCTCCCATACGCTCATTTCACTTTCTCCAGTATAAAGAATGCGGTGCAAATCCACCGTTTCGATGAGGTTGCCGCCGGTCTGCAAAGGTGGACGGAGGAGATTCTGGTCGACTGGGTCGGAAACTGTATCGAGGCCACCGGGGTGAGGAAGCTGGCCTTGAGCGGAGGAGTCTTCACGAACGTGAAGGCCAACAAGGCCATCTCTGAGCTACCGGAAGTGGAAGAGCTCTTCATATTTCCCTCCTGCGGGGACGAGACCAACGCCATCGGCGCCGCCTTCTGGGTATATGCGCAAAACTGTCTGAACAACGTCTCTCCAATGGATATCCCGCCTCTGGGCCCGATATACTGGGGGAGGGAATACAGCGACTACGAGGTGGAAAGATCGCTTTTGAAGCAGCGTCATAAAGGTTACCTCTGCATCGCTTGTGAGAACATCGAAGACGAGGTCGCGGAGCTTCTGGCGAGGGGTGAGGTGGTCGCCCGCTTTAAGGGGAGAATGGAGTTCGGTGCCAGAGCTTTGGGGAACCGTTCCATTCTGGCAGACGCCTCCCGGTCGCAAGCGATCCAACTTATCAACGAGATGGTTGGGAATCCCGACTTCTGGAGGCCGTTTGCCTGTTCAATTCTAAAGGAGCGGCAGCAGGATTACGTCGTCAACCCGAAACGTATTCTCTCCCCTTACATGATCATGTCTTACAACTCGACCGATAACGTTGGGGACATAGTTGCCGGGGTTCATCCCTGCGATTTGACGGTGACACCTCAGATTGTCGAGACCGAGTGGAACC
>JBHIBM010000395.1:0-2063 GCA_046759085.1 Candidatus Zixiibacteriota bacterium | reverse complement strand
ACAACGAGGGTCGGATGCGGCTTATGAGTTCTATTCGCAGATCCCCGAAGACCTTCTCCAGCCTTTGCAGTGAAGATAGCTCCCTCCGGAAATCTTCGGTCTCCCTCTTGAGCTTTTCGGCCTCGACCAGTTTCTCATTCAGGGCTTCCAGCTCCCTTTGGAGGATTTGCTGACGACTCTCCTGGTCTTTGAGCTTCAGCTCCAGTTGGTGTGATTCTTTCACGGCTCCTTCACGTTCGTTTGAGATCTCCTGAAAAACCGAATCTTTGAAGTTCAACTCCTCAAGCTGTTGTTGATTCAGCTTTCTCTTTCCGGCCACCTCTTCTGATTGACTGACCAGCTCTTGTCTCCTCTGAGATAGCTCCTGATGTTTTGAAACCTCCTGGTGGATTCGGATATACTCCTCCCTCTTTGATTCCAACTCTTTCAACTTGGCCTTGAGGCTTTGATGTTCTCTGAGGTCATATGTCACCTCTCCGAGCTCCTCCAGGAACCTCTTCAGGGATTGAACCTGTCGCTCCTTTTCACTGATGCCTTTCTGCAGACCTTCAATCTGCCCCAGTTGGCGGCTGAAGGTCTCAAGCTCTCTCTGGCATTTCTGATATTCGCTCTGGAGCGAGGATTTCTCGTTCTTGAATGCGCGACCTTCCTCTGTTACCTGCCCCTCTTCTGCTATGGCCTTTCCTATTTCATCTTCTAGGCTTTTTAACTCCTCTGAAATGTGGGATTTGATCTCCTCGAAATCGTCTCCAAGAGGTCTGAGACAGCGGTCGCATTTCGAGTCGGGGCCCAGCTCTTCGATTTTATTCAATTGTTCCTGCATCCCTTTTAACTCGTCCTGCCTGGATTTCTTCAGGCTCCTAAGCTCTGTCAGTCTCTCGCGCAACTCCTCCAGGCTTTTCTCGTTTTTCTCTAATTGCGCTTTCAGCTCCTCCTGTCGCGACTTCAACTGATCCATTCTGGGGGAGACCCCCTTCAGCTTCGATAGGCTCTCATAATCTGTCTCTAAGGCTTTGCTCAGACCCTCAACTTCCCTCTCAGATTTCTCTCTATACTCTAATTGAATTCTGGCTTTCTCAATAGATTTCACTTCATCTTGAACCTTTTTGAACTCCTCCGGAACCGATTCAATAGACTCAAGCTTGGTCTTGAGGGCTTCAATCCTCTCTACCTCTTTAGCGAGATTTGCGAGCTCCTGTTTAAGATTTCTCTCCTGGTACGTCATCATCTCTACATCTTTTTCAAGGGAGCGGGCCTTTTCTTTTCTGGAGGAGAGTTCGTTATAGTGTCTCTGCAATTCCTGCAGCCTCTCTTTTTTCTGGTGCGCTTCTGTCTTTGTCACCCCGATGATCTGCACTGTCTGTTTGAACTCCGATTCTTTCTCTTCCTTCTGGCTTCGAATTGCCTCCAAATCGGGAAGTTGCCGGCGGGCATACTCGAGCTTTTCGGACAGACCGCGACGGTCAGTCCTCAAAAGACCCATGGCTTTATCGAGGTTATCAATTCCCAGCATCTTCACCATCTGGGTTTTTCTCTCACCCGCTCTCAAATCGGAGAGGGCATTGAGCTCCCTCTGACGGGCGTAGAAGCTTATCTGAAAGGCGGGATAATCCATCCCTAAAAGGTTCTGGACGTAGTCTCTGACTCCCCTCACCCCCTTGGCGACTAAATCTCCGTTGAGGTAGGCAAAAGCCCGGGTGTGCTCTCCCCCACCAGAAGTCGATCTCTGTTTTGTGGAAACCTCTTTCAGTTCCCTTCGGACCAGGTAGGTGTCTCCACCGAACTCGAAAGAGAGCTCCGCTGAACAGGTCGATCCTTGGAGGAAGCCGTAGCTTCTAATCTCGTCTTTACCGCTGCGGGCGGCGATGTTTCCGTAGAGCGTCCAGGCGATCGCTTCCACCAGGGTGGTTTTTCCAGCGCCGTTGTCGCCGACGATGCCCACGACCCCGGTGGGCAAGTCCAGCCGCAACTCTCTAAAGCGGCGATAGTTCTCCAACTTCAGATAATTCAGAATCATGTCATCAAAGAGGAAACAGGGAACAGGGGACAGGAAACAGGATTTC
>JBHIBM010000394.1:0-2070 GCA_046759085.1 Candidatus Zixiibacteriota bacterium | reverse complement strand
CAGTTGGTGGGACAGATCCGGGCGCACATGTCGCAGGCGGTGCACTTGAGCTCCTTCGAGCCCAGATCGATGGTCAGTACGTGTCGGGTCAACGCGCGGGTGGGAAGCTGCCGCTTTTCCTCAGGGTACTGGACCGTTACCGCCCGGGTAAACAGATACCGGAGCGTAATCTTCATCGAGAGGATGATGCTCCAGAAGCCTTGCCAAACCTCTCGAAGATATTTCCACATCTTTTCACCTATTCTTCGAAAATCCCGGTTATGAGCCTAGGCGTGAGGCATCTGTTCATCGTCGACTGATTCCATCAGCTCATCCAAAAGGGAGTCCACTAACTTCTGGAACTCCTCGTTGGCTTGTCCCCCGATAGGTTTCCGATCGGGTTCAAGGGCCGGGCTGAAGCGGTGGCTGAACTCCCGCCGGGGGATCAACCCGCGTTCAACGAACACTTCAAGAGTTGCCTCCAAGGTCGCGGACATCTGGTTCAGCCCTCCGAACCCTGCTTCCAGGTCATTCAATCGCTTTTCGAGCTCATGAAGCTTTGCCCTCAGCTTCTGCCGCGTTCCCATTATTTCTCCTTAAGAACCTCCGTCCGCCGAGGTTTTGATAGCGCAGTTCCATCCGCGAGCAGGGGAATGTTGTTTTGGACTTTAACTTCCCAAGGAAAACATCTCCTCGAGCGTTGCGGCCACGTCTCGGAGATTTCATGCTATGCCTCATTCGAGCATCCGCATAAAAACGCCCACCGTCATCCCTGCTTGCACCATCCCTTACTCCGAGCCTCCGCCCGGATCCAGTCCGGGTGCACGTTGAGCCAGCGGCACCAAAGGCGGAGTGACCAGCTGTCACCGCACAGAAATCTCCGGGCATTAATGCAATCGTTTCCCGAGTTTTTCTGCGCATCATTAAAGGCGAATACAATCACCGACGCCGCGAGCCGTTTGTATGCGGTAAGGTCTCTGTCATCGGGCAGGATATCGGGAATGCGAACGTGCGTGTTGATTATTTCGTGCATCATGGCGACGGATTCTTGATCCGGTATCGCGACCTCTAAGGTTCCATCTTCGAAAAAACAAAACGCCTCCCGGGCCGTACCCTACCCGAGGAGGTATTTGGTACAACGGAAAAATGCGTTTATGGCTGAGTTGTAGCAAAAGATTCAAGAGGTTACCTCGTCCTCTTCACTACCCGATTTCTTGGCACAGCTATCGCAACTTCAAGTTCAGATCCTCGACTAACGTCGGCGTCCGATTGTCCTCCTAGGCACGCGGGACCCTTCGTCTAATGATTCCATCTCGTTATTCGGGAGCGAGTCGAGAAGCTTCTGAAATTCCTCCTCAGCATATTGCCCTATCCGTCTCTGGTAGGACTCCAGGGCTTGCTTAAAGTGACGGCGAGGCTGCCGGTGGGGAATCAACTTCCGGTCAACCAACAGCTCAAGCACTGCCTCCAAAGTCAGGGAGATCTCCACCAGCTCTCCAAACCCAACCTCCAAATCATCCAACCGCTTTTCAAGCTCATGAAGCCTTGTCATCAGGCGCTTTCGCCTCTCCATTTTCCCTCCCCAAAGACCCCGTCCGCCGAACCTTCTGATATCGCACCTCCAGGTTAAACAAGCGGTGTCTCCTTCAGATACGGGCCATGTGTCCGCTGATCTGCCCCCTCCTCACTGCGTCCCATTCAGATCCGCACTGACCTACGCCGCACACAATACCTTCAGACCTCCACCTCCACATCCGAACTGCTCACTCGAACACGATAGCTGGACACGCCAGTTCGAGCAGGCGGCGTGAGCACATCCCCATTTCTTACATCAAACGTAGATCCATGCCAGGGACAAGTCACCACTGTACCCTCCACGGGCCCTTCGGAAAGGAGACCGCCTCGGTGAGGGCAGGTATCATCGATGGCGTGATAGCTCCCCTCGAGATTGAAAAGGGCGATTACCTTCCCGTCGACTTCCACCTTTTTCGCCTGGCCGGGCGTGAGCTCACCGGTCGTCGCCACCTTCACAAATCTTGTCATCCCTTACCCTCCCCATGACCACCAGGTGATTTAACCTGTCTCCTCCCG